>JANNDB010000719.1:0-2028 GCA_031387285.1 Betaproteobacteria bacterium
CAGCGGCACCCTGATCCTGGCGCGTACCGACGCGCTGGCGGTCGAGGGCCTCGAGGCGGCGATGGAGCGCGCCGAGGCCTACCTGGCGTGCGGCGTGGATGCGCTCTTCATAGAAGCCCTGCGCACCGGCGCCGACATGGATACCGCCTGCCAGCGTTTTGCCGGCCGGGTGCCACTGTTGGCGAACATGGTCGAAGGCGGAAAGACACCGGTGCAAAGCGCCAGCGAACTCGGCCAACGCGGCTTTCGCATCGTCATATTTCCGGGTGGCACGGCGCGCGCCGTGGCGCATACCCTGCAGCGCTACTACCACTCCCTGGCAGCCCATACCAGCACCGCGCCGATGCGCGATGCGATGCTCGATTTTGACCAGCTCAATACCCTGATCGGCACACCCGATCTGCTCGCGCTGGGACGGACCTACGACGGCGCAGGCACCGACCACACCACCTGAAAATCGCACTCGACGCACGACGCCGCAGACCCTTTGTCCCATTGACAGAACAATAGCGGCCGCGCATGATAAATCGCACTTCCACGGAAAGCCACCATGCAGCAATCGAACCTGACCGCCCGCCAACTCTACGCCGAGATCAAGGCCAACCCGACGCGCAAGCGGTTCGGCTTCGGGCGCAAGCCGGCGCTCATCAACATCGACCTGCAAAAGGCGTACACCTGCGTGGGCGAATTTGCCACCGCCTACGAAACCGATCCGAAACAGATCGACCATGTCAATGCGCTCGCGGCAGAATTCAGGGCCAGGAACTTCCCGGTGGTATGGACCTACGTGGCGTACATGGAGTCGGGCGAGGACTGCGGCGTCTGGGGCACCCGCACCAACACCGCTGATTCGTTGCAGAACATCAAGGTGGGAAGCCGGCGCTCCGAGTTCGACGACCGCCTGCAGATAGACCACCAGCGCGACGTCGTCGTCAACAAGCGCATGGCGTCCGCGTTTTTCGAAACCAACCTCGGCTCGATCTTCACGTTCCACGGCGTGGACACTGTCGTGGTGACAGGTGGCTCGACCTCGGGCTGCGTGCGCGCCACCGTGGTTGACAGCCTGTCGCGCAGCTTTCGCACCATCGTGCCCGAGGAGTGCGTGGCCGACAAACACGAAGCGCCGCATTTCTCCAACCTGTACGACATGGCGATCAAGTATGCCGACGTGCTGAGCGTGCAGGAGACCCTAGAGCAACTGCGCCAGGTGCCCGCCGCCGGAGGCCCGCGGTGAAAAGCGACCCCGGCCTGTACGACTACCTGCCCTACGCGCAGCGGCCGGTGATCCGCTGGCCAGGCGGCGCCAGGGTGGCGTTCTGGGTCGCACCGAACATTGAATACTACGAGCTGGACCCGCCCAGGAACCCGGCCCGGGCGGCCTGGTCACGCCCGGCGCCGGATGTCCTGAACTATGCCTACCGCGACTACGGCAACCGGGTCGGATTCTGGCGCATGCTGGAGGCCATGAAGCGCTGCAAGGTGCGCGGCAGCGTGTCGCTCAACGTGGCGATGTGTGACCACCACCCGGAGGTGGTAGCCGCCTGCGCGGAGCAGGAATGGGAGTTCTATTCCCATGGCACCTACAACACCCGTTATCTGATGGGCATGGACGAAGCGCAGGAGCGTGCCGTGATCCAGGACTCGATTGACACCATCAGGAAGCACACCGGGCAGAAGCTCGACGGCTGGCTGGCACCTGCGCTCACCTATACCGACAACACCCTTGACCTGGTGGCCGAGATGGGACTGACCTATGTGTGCGACCTGTTCCATGACGATCAGCCCGGTCCGGTGAAGGTCAAGAATGGGCGCCTGACGAGCGTGCCCTATTCGCTGGAGATGAACGACGTGATCGTGTACAACGTCAACCTGGTCCAGCCCAGACGCTATGCCGACATCCTCAAGCGGCAGTTCGACCGGCTGTATGCGGAAGGCGAAACCTCGGGCACCGTGATGTGCATCCCGCTGCATCCGTACCTCGTCGGTCACCCCTACCGTATCGCGGCGTTCGAAGACGCCCTGTCTTAC
>JANNDB010000275.1:0-2155 GCA_031387285.1 Betaproteobacteria bacterium
CGGATTTGTGGCTCTGGCGCAGGTGCAGGTGGACGGACACATCCCGGAGGGATCTGCCTGGCTCGTGCCGCCGCAATTGCACTCGGCCATTCGACAGGACGCCGTGCTGCTGACAGCGGGCAAGGACAAGCCGGCGGCAACCGCGCTGATGGCCTATCTGCGTGGCGAGAAGGCGCGCGCCCTCATCCGCTCGTCCGGTTACGACCTGGCACCCTGACCAGGCAAGGGCTTCGAAGCAGCATGGCGCAGCCATTCGATCCTCAGGCCTGGCAGGCCATCCGCCTGACGCTGGCGCTGGCCGGCCTGACCACGGTGGTGCTGCTGTGTATTGCCACGCCGCTGGCCTGGTGGCTGTCGCAGACACGCTCGCGCGGGCGTGCTGCGGTGAGCACAGTGGTGACCTTGCCGATGGTGCTGCCCCCCACCGTTCTGGGTTTCTACCTGCTGGTGCTGATGGGGCCACACGGTGCGCTCGGCCAGCTCACGCAGGCGCTGGGTTGGGGCATCCTCACGTTCACCTTCACCGGACTGCTGATCGGCTCGGTCATCTTCTCGCTGCCGTTTGCCGTGCAGCCGCTGCAACACGCGTTCGAGGCGATCGGACGGCGCCCCATGGAGGTGGCGGCGACCTTGCGCGCGAGCCCGCTGGATGCTTTTTTCAGCGTCGCCCTGCCGCTGGCGCGGCCGGGGTTCTTGACGGCAGCCATCCTGACGTTTGCACACACCGTCGGCGAGTTCGGGGTGGTACTCATGATCGGCGGCAGCATCCCTGGCAAGACACGCGTCATGTCGATCGAGATCTACGGCCATGTGGAAGCGATGGAGTACGCTCAGGCGCACTGGCTGGCTGGCGAGATGGTGCTGTTCTCGTTCGGCGTGCTGCTGAGCCTGTCGTTGCTGCGGCGGCGCCATGACCGGGTGCTGCCGTGAACGCCCTGGGCGCAGAGGCGCACATGAACAACGCGGACATCCAGGTTCGCCTGACGCTGGCGCGCGCCGATTTCACACTGTCCGTCGACCTGGCCATCCCTGGCCACGGCATCACTGTCCTGTACGGCCCATCGGGCTCGGGAAAGACCAGTGTGCTGCGTTGTGTGGCGGGCCTGGAGCGTGCGCGCGCTGGCTTGGTGCGCATGGGCCCCGAGGTCTGGCAGGATGATGAGGCCGAAGTCTTCCTGCCAACCTGGCGCCGTCCGGTGGGATATGTGTTTCAGGAAGCCAGCCTGTTCGAGCACCTGGACGTGCAAGGCAATCTGACCTATGGATTGCGGCGTTCGTCGGGCGCGCGCAACCAGGCGCAGCTGGACGAAGCCATTGCGCTGCTGGGCATAGGCAAGCTGCTGGGGCGTCGCACCACCGAGCTCTCCGGCGGCGAACGCCAGCGCGTGGCCATTGCCCGCGCGCTGGCGACGGCGCCACGTGTGCTGCTGCTCGACGAGCCACTGGCTGCGCTGGACCAGGAGCGTCGCCATGAGATCCTTCCGTGGCTCGAGCGCATGCGTGACGAGTTGAAGATCCCGATGCTGTATGTGACGCATTCGTCCGACGAACTGGCGCGTCTGGCCGACCATCTGGTGGTGCTGGAGCACGGCCAGGTGCGTGGCGCGGGACCGGTGGCGGATGTGCTGTCGGCCATCGACGCGCCCCTGATCGCGGGCGATGAAATCGGTGCCTTGCTGCGCGGAACAATTGTCGAGCGCGACAGCGCCTGGCATCTGGCCTGCGTCGAATTCGCCGGTGGCAGGCTGTGGCTGCGCGACAGTGGTGTACCCGCAGGCCAGGCGGTGCGCCTGCGCGTGCTGGCGCGTGATGTGAGCGTGGCCACCGTCATGCCGCAGCACTCCAGCATCCAGAACCATCTGGCCTGCACGATCGAATCCATGGCCGACGACCGCCATCCTTCCCAGGCGCTGCTGCGCCTGCGGTGCGGCGAGTCCATCCTGCTGGCGCGCATCACCCGGCGCGCGGTCGATGGGCTCGGTCTTCGCCCGGGGCTGCAGGTCTGGGCCCAGGTGAAATCGGTGGCGCTGGTGCAGTGAGGGCGCACGGGAGCACCGCGCCCTCACCTGCCTGCGGCAGAATGCACGCATGGCCAGCCAGGACGCAGCCCCGCCGCATCTCGCCGCCAACACGCGCCGGCTGGTCGCGACCATGC
>JANNDB010000329.1:0-2367 GCA_031387285.1 Betaproteobacteria bacterium
CAGGATGGCGCGCGCGCGCGCTTCGTCGGGGGTGTAGACGCCTGCCGTCAGGCCGTAGCGGGTGTCGTTCATGAGGCGCACGGCTTCTTCGTCCGATGCCACTTTCTGGATGCCGATGATGGGCCCGAAGCTCTCTTCGCGCATCAGGTCCATGCCGTGGTTCACGTGGCTGAACACGGTGGGTGCGAACCAGTTGCCGGGGCCGGGCAGGCGCGCACCGCCGGTCAGCAGCTGCGCGCCCCGGGCCTTGGCGTCAGCCACCTGGGCTTCCAGCACGTCCAGTTGCGGAGCGCGGGTGAGAGCGCCTATGTAGGTGTCCTTGACGGCCGGGTCACCGACCTTGAAGCCCTTCACGGTCTCCACGAAGGCGGCGACGAAGGCATCGTGGATCTTTTCATGCACATAGATGCGCTCGACCGAGCAGCAGCTTTGGCCGGTGTTGTACATGGCGCCATCGGCCAGCGATTCGGCGGCCAGCTTGGGGTCAGAGTCGTCGCACACATAGGTCGGGTCCTTGCCGCCGAGTTCGAGTTGCAGCTTCACCAACCGCGGCCCGAGCGCCTGCGCGATGCGCGCGCCGGTGGCGTGCGAACCGGTGAAGAACAGGCCGTCGATGGGCTTCGCCTGCAAGGCGGCGCCGACGTCGCCGCCACCGACGATCAGGATGAACACTTCGGCGGGTATGCCCGACGCGTGCAACAGCCTGGCGATCGCGTGGCCCGTCATGGTGGCGTATTCAGAGGGCTTGTACAGAACCGCGTTGCCGGTCAGCAGCGCCGGCACGAACACGTTGCCGCCCACGAACCACGGATAGTTCCAGGCCGAGATATTGGCCACCACCCCCAGGGGTACATGCTCAATCTGCTCGGTCATGCCGCCATCGGCAAACACGGTCTCGGTGGCGGTGGCCTTGGCGGCCTCCTGCAGGAAGAAGTCGGCGCGGCCCAGAAAGCCGTTGAGCTCGTTGCGCGACATCTGTATCGGCTTGCCGGTCTCCGCGGTCATGATGCCGGCGAGGGTTTCAAGCTCTTCAACCACCTTGGCGCGAAAGCGCGCAATACATGCTGCCCGTTCGGCCACGGGTACGCGCGCCCAGCCAGGCTGGGCGGCGCGCGCTGCCGCCGCCTTGGTGGCGACGGAGGCGGCATCGTCGGCCGCCACCTCGGTGATCAGCGCGCCGGTGGCGGGGTTGTGAATGGCAAGTTGTTTCATACGGTCGCGGGTTGGTTTCTTGCGGCACGGGCCGCGGCAAGGAAGTCATTCAGGATCGGTTCGTCATCCAGCGTTCCCAGACCGGGCTTGTGGAATTCGGGATGCCATTGCACCGCCGCCACCCAGCTCTTGCCGGTATGGCGGATCGCCTCCACCATGCCGTCCACCGGGCAACGCGCTTCGACTGCAAAGCCGGCGGCGAGGTCCTTCACGCCCTGGTGGTGCACGCTGTTGATCTTGCGGCTCTCCTGGCTGGCCAGCAGTTTGTCGAGCTGGCTGCCGGGCTCGACGGCGAGGTCGTGGAAATTCATGTCGTAGGCCTCGGCGTCGCGGTGCACCAGCGCGCCCGGGTGCTGGGTGCCGATGTCCTGGTAGAGCGTGCCACCAAACGCCACATTGATGAGCTGCAGGCCGCGGCAGATGCCGAACACCGGCTTGCCGGCGGCGGCAAAGGCGCGCACCAGGGCGATTTCGTATTCGTCGCGGTTGCGGTCGCCACTCCAGCGTTCCTGCAGCGGCGTCTCGCCGTAGCTGCCCGGCCAAACATCGGCGCCGCCGTGCAGCACAATGCCGTCGAGCCACTGCGCGTAATCGTCGAAGCCCACATCGCCGCGTGCGGTGTCGCCGAGCGGCGACGGAATCATGACCGGCAACGCACCGCCGGACATGATCCAGTGCGGCACCGACTGCTCGACGTATTGCAGGGTCTTGATGGCAAATGCGGCGCGGTTCGCGTCCGGGTAGAAAAAGCAGGCGCTCACGCCAATCTTCAAGCGGTCTTTCATGCGCTTCGTCCGCCTTTTCAGAGGGCGGCCTTGAACAGGGCCTCGAAATCCGCGGCCGTGCAGGGCCGGGGGTTGGTCTGATGGCACATATCGGCAGTGGCGATCTGGACCAGGCGCGGCAGATGCTCGGCCCGCACGCCATGCGCCGACAGCGGCCCCTTGATGCCGACGCTGGCCTTGAGATCACGCAGCCACGCCACAAACGCCTTGCCGCCACCCGCAACCCCACATACATGCGCGAGTTCATCGAACTTCTTCGGCGCCGATTCGTAATTCCAGGCCAGCACCGTATCGATCATCAGCGCATTCGCCAGCCCATGGTGCAGGTCGCACACCGCGCCCAGCGCATGGGCGCAAGAATGCACCGCGC
>JANNDB010000334.1:0-1982 GCA_031387285.1 Betaproteobacteria bacterium
GGCCAAGTATTCGAGCATCTTCAACTACCCCACGCTGACCTGGGCCGACATCGGCGCGATCGGCTGGCTGGTGGACGGCTCCGCCATCGTGAACCAGATCCCGATCTGCCGCTGTTCGTTCGGTCCCTATGCGCGCGCCATGGTGCGCGTGTGCAAGGAAGAGTCCTTTCACCAGCGCCAGGGCTTCGACATCATGCTGCAACTGGCGCGCGGCACCCCAGAACAAAAACGCATGGCGCAGGATTCGCTGACCCGCTGGTGGTGGCCGTCGCTGGCCATGCACGGGCCGGCCGACGAACAGTCGGTGAACAGCGCGCAGTCGATGGCCTGGAAGATCAAGCAGCACACGAACGACGAACTGCGCCAGAAGTTCATCGACCAGACTGTGCCGCAGGCCGAGTTCCTCGGCCTGACGATTCCGGATGAGCAACTGAAGTGGAACGCCGACACCGGGCATTACGACTTCGGCGCCATCGACTGGGACGATTTCTTTCGCGTCGTCAAGGGCCAGGGCCCCTGCAACCGCGAGCGGCTGGCCGCGCGCAACAAGGCGTGGGATGAGGGCGCGTGGTTCCGGGAGGCACTGAGCGCACATGCCGAACGACACGCAACAGAACAAAAGGCGGCATGACATGGGCAACAACCCGACCCGAAACGAGTGGCCGCTGTGGGAAATCTTCATCCGCAGCCAGCACGGCCTGGCGCATAAACACGTGGGCAGCCTGCACGCGGTGGATGGTGGGAGCGCCGTCCAGCACGCGCGCGACGTCTATACGCGGCGCAACGAGGGCGTGAGCATCTGGGCGGTACGCGCCAGTGATGTGGTGGCCAGCAGCCCGGGCGACAAGGAGGCGCTGTTCGACGCGGCGCAGAGCAAGGTCTACCGGCATCCCACCTTCTACCCGACGCCCGACGGCGTCAAGAACCTGTGATCGCCCACAGCCCTGGCTTCGCCAGGCCCCCCGAGGGGGTGCAAGAAAACTTGGGAGCGGCCCGGCGTTTTCTTGGTAGCCGCCGGGCAAAGGATTTCTGATGGATGCGAAATTCGAGACCCTGCTGCGGCTGGGCGACAACTGCCTGGTGTTGTCGCAGCAACTCGGCGCCTGGTGTGGCCACGGCCCGGCGCTGGAGGAAGACATGGCGCTCACCAACGTCGCGCTGGATCTGCTGGGGCAGGCGCGGCTGTGGCTGTCTTACGCCGGCGAGGTGGAAGGACAGGGCCGTGACGAAGATGCGCTGGCCTATCGCCGCGACGGTTTCGAGTTCCGCAACCTGTTGCTGGTGGAACAACCCAATGGCCACTACGGCGACACCGTGGTGCGGCAGTTCCTGTTTGACAGCTGGCACCAGCACATGCTTTCGGGCCTGACGCAGTCGAGTGATGCGCGCATCGCTTCAATAGCCGACAAGGCGTCACGCGAGGTGCGTTACCACGTCGAGCGCAGCAGCTACCTGATGGTGGCGCTGGGCGACGGCACGGCACTGAGCCATGAGCGCATGGCGGCGTCGCTGGAAAACCTTTGGCCCTATACCGATGAGTGGTTCGAGTCGGATGCCGTGGACGCAGAGGCTTCGCAGGCCGGCTGGGTGCCTGCCGCCGGAAGCCTGCGCGGCCCCTGGCATGCCAGTGTGGACGCGGTGTTGGCCCGCGCGACGCTTGCCCGACCCGGCTACGCCGGACACCAGCGGAGTGGGCGCCAGGGCCTGCACTCCGAGCACCTGGGGCATCTGCTTACGGAGATGCAGTTCCTGCAGCGGGCCTATCCGCAGGCGCAATGGTGAACGTGCCCTTGCCGGCCGCGGGACTGGCCTCGCGCGAGATGCTGCTGGGCTGGCTGGACACAGTCATGGACCCCGAGGTGCCGGTGGTGTCGGTGGTCGACCTGGGCATCGTGCGCGACGTTCAGTGGCAGTACGGCGCGCCTGACGCGGAGCCGGTTGCGGTGGTGACAGTGACGCCCACCTACTCCGGCTGCCCGGCA
>JANNDB010000379.1:0-1504 GCA_031387285.1 Betaproteobacteria bacterium
CTCATTTTGCGCATTGCACCTGCAGTCGCGCGCGCGGCTGAAGAGTCGGGCGTCGCCACGCGGCCGATTCGCGACATGGACGCCTATCGCCAGCAGCTCTCGCGTTTTGTCTACCAGACTGGCATGTTCATGCGGCCGGTGTTCGCCGCCGCCAAGGCGGTGGCCGCCGGTGCCAAACGCGTCGCGTATGCGGAGGGTGAAGACGAACGCGTGTTGCGCGCCGTCCAGGTGGTTGTCGATGAAGGTCTGGCGCGGCCCATCCTGATCGGACGCCCGGCGGTGATCGAAGCGCGGCTGCACAAGGCCGGCCTGCGCTTCAAGCTCGGCGTCGACGCCGACAACGTGAACCCCGAGGACGATCCGCGTTTTCGCAAGTACTGGGAGACCTTCCACCGGCTGATGGGCCGGCGCGGCATCTCGGTCGACGCAGCCAAGGCTGCGGTGCGCCGCTCCAACACCACCATCGCCGCGCTGATGGTCAAGCTTGGCGACGCCGACGCCATGTTGTGCGGGCTGGTCGGGCGCTTTGACACGCACCTGGAGCACGTGCGCGACGTGATCGGGGTGAAGCGCGGCGCCAGCGGCTTTGCCACGCTCAACGCGCTGATGCTGGAAAAGCGCACCCTTTTCATCAGCGACACCTTCGTCAACGAAGACCCGGATGCGCAGCAGCTCGCCAGCATCGCCATGATGGCAGCCGACGAGGTGCGTCGCTTCGGCCTGCCGCCCAAGGTCGCCTTCCTGTCGCACTCGAACTACGGCTCGTCGAATCGTCCGTCCGCCGTAAAGATGCGCCGCGCCTACGAGTTGTTCAGCCAGATGGCGCCGGACGTGGAATGTGACGGCGAGTTGCATGGCGACTCGGCCCTGTCCGAAGACACACGCCGCGCCGCGTTGATGGACACCCGGCTCAGCGGGGAAGCCAACATCCTGATCTGCCCGAATCTGGACGCGGCCAACATCCTGTTCAATGTGCTCAAGATGACGGGCGGCCACGGTGTCACGGTCGGGCCCATCCTGCTCGGCGCGGCCGCGTCGGCGCATGTACTCACGCCTTCAGCCACGGTGCGCCGGGTGGTGAACATGACGGCGCTGGCGGTGGCCGGGGCGGCCAGCCATATCCCGGCTTGAACGCGGTGCCGAGCCAGTGCTACGCTTCGTGATGTCAATTTGTTACCCCATCTCCTTCCCCACCCCCTGTCAGAAAGCTTCACCATGAAGAAAGTACTTGCACTCGCCGCCTTGCTGGCTGCCTCCCAGTTCGCGGTCGCCCAGGGCCAGGTAAACGTCATCTGCTCGGTGCAGGCCGAGTGGTGCAACATGATCGGCACGGTGTACGCCCGCACCACCGGCACCAAGATCAATGTGGCGCTCAAGGGCTCCGGCGAGGCCCTGGCGCAATTGATCGCCGAGAAGGACAACCCGAAGACCGACATCTGGTTTGGCGGCACCGGCGACCCGCACCTGCAAGCGGCCGAACAGGGGCTTTCGATCGAGTACAAGT
>JANNDB010000396.1:0-3663 GCA_031387285.1 Betaproteobacteria bacterium
GGCCAGTATTTTCGATGCCAGACCCTTGGACTGAATCCACGGCAGGATCAGGAATCTGGCGTTGTTGACGACGAGCTGCAGGTTGTGTTGCCGCTGGGCCTCGCTCCAGCCGACAAAGTGCTCGCGCGCCTTGAGTTTCCAGGCGCTGGCACCAAAGCTGAGCAAGGCTACGAGGCGCTCGCCGGCGAAGATGGTGTAACGCATCTGGCTGCCCGACATCGGGGTGTAACCCAGATAGTGGTAGCGCGCGATGTACTCGTTCCACAGGCGCGAGGGCGCGGTGCCGCTGACCGGGCACAGCGTCAAGGGGCCAAGCTCGTGCACGGGTTGCTGTACAGCTACTTGGGGATCGGTCAGTGGGGTGGGCGGGAAATGGGGTTTGCCTCTTGGTTTGCGCAACTGCGAGGGCGGCAAGGTGATCAGCCCGTCAGCCTGCATGCGCAGCAGCGCCACGCGGCACGTCATCTCCTTGATCTCTCCGTTGGGCTTGGTCCAGGCGAACAACTCGCACAGTTTGCGCGACAGCGCCGCGCGTTTGAGCCTGGGGTTTTGCTCCATCAGGTCTTTGATCGTCTGGATATCCTGGGCGCTGAACTGGCGAGCACAGTAGATCATGAACTGTCGATACCTTCTACGTGGATATGTGCATTCGCAGGACAGGCCCGCATGGCCGCAAGCCTGACTTCCCCCATGGCCCAGGGCAGGAATGGGGCAATGTCATCGGGTGCGTGGTTGCCATTGTCCATGCACGCCTGCAGGTAGGCGCCCAGCCAGGTTCGCGCGTTGATCTGCCACAGCCTGAGCGTCATCATCAAGCTGTACATCGTGGCGGCCAGTTCGCCAGACCATTGGCTGGCAGAGCCGTAAAAGTTCTTGCGCCCCACCACCGGCCCACGCATGTCCGATTCGGCCGTATTGTTGTCCATGGGGATCCAGGGGTGGCTCACGAACACCGTCAACCCGTCCCAGTGTGCCGCCATGCTCTTGAGCACCTTGGCCGCCGGGGCCGCCAGCAATGGATCGGCCAAGGCCAGAATGCGCCGCTGTGCCATGCCCTGCACGGCCTGCTCGAGCTGCATATGGTGGGCGGCGCGCTCCAGGCTGCCTTGTGGGGCCTGCAGGCGCAACCCGTTGAGGTGATACAGCGCGCCAATGGCATCCACCCCGGCAAATGCCCAGGAGGACAAATCGGGGTAGGAGTTGGCCAGCTCCAGCAGGTCTCTGCGTACATGGGCCCAACAAAATGCCAATACCACCCCGGGGTGCAGCCGGGCAAACTTCTTGTACGCCGAGTAGCGGTCGCAGCTGATGATGCCGTGCTCCACGCCGGCCAGCTCGGCGTCGATCACCGCAGTGGAGCGTGACGCGCTCAGCACATAGTGCACCACCGCGCTGGAGTGAAACACCCACAGATACCACCGGTGGCCCACTTTGCCTGCCACATCGATGAACACCGCCCAGCGCGTCTCATCGGCGTGCCAGTGCGAGGCGGCTCGCAGCTTTTGCACAAACACCTGCTCCAGGGAGGCGAACAGTGGCGCCAGTGTCTTCAAGCCCCCGGCCAGCGTGCCCGGCGCCATGTTCAACCCGTGATCGGCCAGATCCTGCAGCAGCCGATGGCTGGGGCGCCCGTAGAGAAACTTGTCCAACAACACGCTGGTCCATACCGATAGTCCGAACTTGCCGCGCTCGATCAGCCGTGCGGGGGAAGGTGCCGTTACGATTCCCGGCAAACATCCACAATTGCAGCTGGGCCGGTACCGGCGGCGGCGGATCACGCGCCGATAGGCCTTGACCTCAAGCTCCACTACCTCCGAGTCTTCGGTGCCGGGGAACTCGCTCAGGCCCAACCCGCATTGGGGGCATGTCGCGCCGACCAACTCGACGACCTCCACGTGCGCGGGCAAGTGCGGATGCATCCTGCGACCATGCCCGAGCTTGCCACGCTGGTGTCCCCGCAGCCGAGCTGACGCCGATGACTGCGATTCGTTAGCGCCTTTGCTGCGCTCGCTCTTGCGCCCGAACACGCGTTGCTGCAAATCACGAATCTTCGCCTGCGCCGCCTCCAGTTCACTACGCAGAGTCGCCTCGCGTAGTGCGGCTTGCTCCAGGGTCCGCCGGTGCTCGAGCCCGGCCCAGTGCAAACGCAACGTGGCTCGGTGATGGGACGACTTCCAGTAGTTGGCCTGCGTCACCAACTCGATATGTTCCTGCTTGGTCAGTGTCACATACACTGTGGCAAACGGCACCAGCCTGCCAACGTTTACCTCTACGTCCGCTTCCAAATCGCACGGCATCGCGCTCATGGGGCGAACCGTAACGGAAAAAGTCTCTTGTGTCCAGCGTTTTCTGCGCTAAGGCAGAAACGGGTTCACCGAATACTTACAGTCGTTCCCAAAAACACCCCGGGAACGATTGCGCCCAGTATCCATGCGCCTTCCCGGGTTCCCGGGGGTTCTCTCTTACAGAGAGAGGGATCGTTGGGAACGATCCCCTCTACTCGAATACAAATTGCCGCCCGGACATCGAATTGCGCGGCCGGATGGTCGGCTTAGGGCCTGCGACGACCCAACTGGGTTTGGCTGGGTTTACCGGGTTTGGTAGCACCTCGAAAAATCTCGCAACGGGTCCCATGACGCATATAGGGACCCCAGAAGTAACCCGGCAAACCCAGTCAAACCCGGTGGGCGGCGACGCCGTGACCGCCAAGCCGTCGAGGCGGTGGAACCCATCGCGTAGATCGCAGTTCGGTCAGCGCCATTGCGGGGGCTGCGCTGGCACCCCTGCTCGAATCGAACCGGCGCAACGGGCATCAATTTTCAACAATGACAACAAAGGAGAAATCGAATGGCAAATCTGACAATCACCGGCGACTGGCGCCAGCGCATCAGGGGGGTCGAGCCATGGCTCACCCACCAGATCCCGGCCAGGCATCGCGCGCAGCGCTACGAACGCTGCCCCTGGGTCTGGCCCGGACTGCACATCAGGGTCGACACCAGGGAGGAGGCGCAGTTTGCCATGGCACAAACGGCACGGGTTGTACGGTTCATGGACGCCAGTGGCCTGCGACCGTATGGGCGCCGGTGGGAGTTCAAGCTGCGGGACATGGCTCCAAGCTTGGTACCGTTGGCCGACCATCCGATGCTGTGGCGCGATGCCGCCGGTGGATTGATCTTGACAGTGGAGCCATACGCCGACGTCGGTGATAGTACCCACCGCGGCCTTGCGGCCTGGGCGCGCGACAGCGAATGGCAGTTCCAGGTGGCTGACTCGCGGGCTGCGATGTGGAATCCGGACATGGGATGCCGGTTGCTGATGGTGATGGCGCCACCGCGGGTGACGAAAGGCGGTGATGTCGCTGGCGTGTGCGAATCGATTGCGCGGCATGTGGCGGGCGATCTGCCGCCGGCGATGTGATCTCCTCTGGAGGGCGGCTGGCGGACAAGCCACCTTCCCAAACCGCGCATGCAGGGCGTGCAACAGGCTGCCTGGTGTATCTCCTTGAATTTACGCGCTCTATGGGGTAAACACTGTTCATGCAGCAGCAAGTCACCCGCAACAACCACTACGTTCCGCAGTGGTATCAACGAGGCTTTCTGGCGAAAGGCCAGCACAAGTTGCATGTGCTCAATCTGCGTCCAGCTGACAAGCCGCTGCCGAATA
>JANNDB010000407.1:0-4988 GCA_031387285.1 Betaproteobacteria bacterium
CGACTTGAGTGGTCGTCAGTGCCTTGTGTCGTGGCCGTACGAGGCGCGCAGATGCTGGGAACCGCGACTATGCGTTTGCCGGCTACTATGGCACCTGGCCGATTCAAGGCAGTTGGTGAAGTTGCGGAGGTTGTCGTTGACGCATTGACCCGTGAAAATCGTGCACTTCACAGCCAGGGCCGCCAGTGTGAACGTGTCTACTCCGTGCATGGCAAACACGCAACGCCGGCGTTTCTGAGTAGCGATTGTGTCGCCGACGGTGGGAAAACGCTGCTCATTGGCGGCGAAGGAAAAAATCAAACCGCAGGGCCCTTGCGGGGCACCGGTTTTGCCTTCACTCACATCGCTGCGCGATATGAGTTACGGCGCAATGAACGCGGTGCGTTCATTGAACAAGACCGGTGCAATCGACCACTCTGCCACGCTTCCAACGGTGGGGCGATTTTAGCCTTCGGGCAGCATGCCGCGGGTTTTGATGAAGTCCACCACATCGTCCAGGCCGCTGTTGGTGCGCAGGTTGGTCATCACGAAAGGTTTCATCTGTCCGGCGCTGTTGGTGCGCATGCGCCGGGTGTCGGCTTCCATCACCTCGAGGCTCGCGCCCACGTACGGCGCGAGATCGGTCTTGTTGATCACGAAGAGGTCGCTCTTGGTGATGCCGGGACCCCCCTTGCGCGGTATTTTTTCGCCGGCGGCAACGTCGATCACTTAGATCGTGAGGTCGCTCAGCTCGGGGCTGAAGGTGGCCGCCAGGTTGTCGCCACCGGATTCGACGAAGACGATATCGGCGTTGGGAAAATCTTCCAGCATGCGGTCGATCGCCTCCAGATTGATCGACGCGTCCTCGCGGATCGCGGTGTGCGGGCAGCCGCCGGTCTCCACACCCATGATGCGTTCGGCGGGCAGGGCGCCACTCACCGTCAGAATGCGCTGGTCTTCCTTGGTATAGATATCATTGGTGATCGCCACCAGGTCGTACTGGTCGCGCATCGCCTTGCACAGCATTTCGAGCAGGGTGGTCTTGCCGGAGCCGACCGGCCCGCCTATTCCCACGCGCAGCGGAGGGAGCTTCTTGGTACGACGGGCGATGTGGTGCAGTGCGGACATGGCGTGTTCCTGGGTTCGACTGAGGTTGCGGGGCGCGCAGCTGACGCTCAGGAGCGAAACAGGCGCGAGTACTGTGTTTCATGCCGCGCCGATGTGATCGCCAGCATGGGGGAAAAGGCCTGGCGGTCATCGTCGGACAGCCCGATGGCGTGGTCCACGGCCGCTGGGATGGCTGCAGTCAGGCTGGAGAGTATGCGTTGACCCGCGCTTTGGCCAAGAGGCACGGCCTTGATGGTCGCCTGCACCATGTTCTCTGCCCAGCCAAACGCGTAGGCCAGCAGGCAGTCGCGCAGTGGCGCGCCAGTGGCACTGGCAGCCAGTGAAAAGGCCACTGGATAAGTCGGGGAGGCGGCCGCCAGCAAGGCGATCTGCTCCGCGCCGGCCGTCGTGTGGTTGCGCAGCCATTCCAGCAGCGAGCGGCCCATCTGCTCGGTCTGTGCACGCAACTCGCTGCTCTCACGGGTCTGCAACACCCAGCGGTTCAATGCCGCGACGCGGTTCGGGTCCTGCCGCTGCCAGGCCAGCACCGCCTGCGCCAGTACTGCGAGGTCAGAGCGCGCCAGGTTCAGTTGCAGCTGGTCCAGCAGCCAGACCCGGGCATCCGCTTCGCCGGTGACCGCACCGGACTCGACGGCGCTTTCCATGCACTCCGAATACGCAAAGCCTCCTACCGGCAGGGCTGGCGAGGCCAGCCACATCAGTTGCAGCAGCTGCTCAGTGCTTATGGCCGTGGTCATGGTCATGGTCATGGGTACCGTGATCGTCGTCGTGTGAATGATCGTGCCCATGGTCGTGCTTGTGCTCGTGATCATGTCCATGCGCGTGGCCCGGCGCGGCGTAGGCGCCGCTCTCGGGTTCGAAGGCGAGTGTGTCCGCGCGCACGATCAGGTGCATGGCGCGCAGCAGGTCGGCCAGCACGTGGTCGGGCTCGATTTTCAGGTGGTCGGGCCGCAGCTCGATCGGTACGTGGCGGTTGCCCAGGTGGTAGGCCGCGCGGATCAGATCGAACGGCGTGCCGTGCTCGCTGCAATGCGTGATGTGCAGCACCGCTTGTGGCGCTGCTATCACCCGTACCAGCGAGCCATCCTCCACAACGAGTACGTCGCCTCCGCGCACGACGGTGCCGCGCGGCAGGAACACACCGAAGGCACGGCCCGCCGAGTCGCTCGCCTCGAAGCGGCTCTTCTGGCGGGTATCCCAGTCAAGCGCGATGGTGGTGGCGCGCCGCACGAGCACGGGGGCGAGTCCGGCCCCCTGGGGCATGAGTTTGTTGGCGGTGAGCATGGGGATGAGGTTGCGGGTTGGATGGGTTGGCCGGATAATATAACAATTGTTATAACTTCGCGGGTGACATCGTGTCCGTACTCAAGCTTACGCAAATTGGTAATTCGGTCGGTGTCATTCTGCCCAAGGAAGTGCTGGCGCGGCTGAAGGTGGCCAAGGGCGACAGCCTGTTCTGGACCGAGGCCGCCAACGGGGTGACGCTGACTCCGTATGACCCGGACGTCGAAGCCCAGTTGGTGCTGGGGCGCGAGTTCATGCACGACTTCCGCGACACCTTTCACCAACTGGCCAAATGAGTGATTGGCGCTGGCTCAATCGTCAGGCTTTGCTGTTGCTGCACGATGAAAGCCTGGTGGACCACGGCGGCGCGAGCGGAATCCGGGACGAAGGCCTGCTCGATTCCGCGTTGGCCCGTCCGCGCAATCTGGCTCTGTATGAAACCCCGGATGCGGCGCGGCTGGCAGCGTCTTACGCCCTGGGGCTCGCCAAGAACCATGCATTTGTCGATGGCAACAAGCGGGTGGCCTTCCTGGCTGCCGGTCTGTTTCTGGGTCTGAACGGCTATCGCCTGCGCACGAGCCAGGTCGACGCGACGCTTGCCGTTCTCGCACTTGCTGCGGGAGAGATGGACGAACTGGCTTTTGCCGACTGGCTGCGGCAGCACCTGCAAGCGCGCTAGCGCAGCGCGCATCCGGAGGGCCGCACGCAAGGCTCTAGAACAGAAAGTAGCGCTGTGCCATCGGCAGACTCACTGCCGGTTCACACGTCAGCAGTTCGCCGTCGGCGCGCACGGTGTAGGTTTGCGCGTCGATCTCCATGCGCGGCAGGTACTGGTTGTGCACCATGTTGTGCTTGCGTACGCCGCGCACATTGCGCACGGCGCGGACCTGCTTGGCCAGGCCAAACCGTTCCTTCACGCCCCCGGCCAGCCCGGCTTGCGAAACGAAGGTGATCGCCCCGCGCGCCAGGGCGCCACCAAACGCACCGAACATCGGCCGGTAATGCACGGGCTGCGGTGTCGGGATGGAGGCATTCGGGTCACCCATGGCCGCCATGGCAATGAAGCCGCCCTTGACGATCAGCGCCGGCTTGACGCCGAAGAACGCCGGCTTCCACACCACCAGGTCGGCCAGCTTGCCGATCTCGACGCTACCCACCTCATGGCTCATGCCGTGGGCGATGGCCGGGTTGATGGTGTACTTGGCCACGTAGCGCTTGGCACGGAAGTTGTCGTTGCGCGCACTGTCCTGCGGCAGTGCACCGCGTTGCACTTTCATCTTGTGCGCCGTCTGCCAGGTGCGCAGGATGACCTCGCCGACGCGGCCCATGGCCTGGCTGTCGCTGCTCATCATGCTGATGGCGCCCAGGTCGTGCAGGATGTCCTCGGCCGCAATGGTTTCCTTGCGGATGCGGCTCTCTGCAAAAGCCAGGTCTTCCGCGATGCCGGCGTCCAGGTGGTGGCACACCATCAGCATGTCCACGTGTTCGTCCAGCGTGTTCACGGTGTAGGGCATGGTCGGGTTGGTCGAGCTTGGCAGGAAGTTGGCTTCGCCCACTACGCGCAGGATGTCGGGCGCATGGCCGCCGCCGGCGCCCTCGGTGTGAAAGGCGCACAGCGTGCGGCCCTTGGTCGCGGCAATGGTGTTCTCAACAAAGCCGCTTTCGTTGAGCGTGTCGGAGTGGATGGCCACCTGGGTGTCGGTCGCCTCTGCCACATCCAGACAATTGCTGATGGCGGCCGGCGTGGTGCCCCAGTCCTCGTGCAGTTTGAGGCCGATCACGCCGGCATCGATCTGTTCGTGCAGCGCGTCTGGCAGGGCCGCATTGCCTTTGCCCAGAAAACCCAGGTTCATGGGGAAGGCGTCTGCCGCCTGCAGCATACGTTCGATGTTCCATGGTCCCGGCGTGCAGGTGGTGGCGAAGGTGCCGGTGGCCGGCCCGGTACCGCCGCCCAGCATGGTGGTGATGCCCGCCGCCAATGCTTCTTCAATCTGCTGCGGGCAGATGAAGTGGATATGCGAATCGATACCGCCAGCCGTGACGATGGTGCCCTCGCAACTGATCACCTCGGTGCCCGGGCCGATGACGATGTCCACCCCTGGCTGCGTATCCGGGTTGCCGGCTTTGCCGATGGCCGCGATGCGCCCGCCGATCAGGCCGATGTCGGCTTTCACGATGCCCCAGTGGTCGAGGATGAGCGCGTTGGTCATCACGCAGTCCACCGTGCCCTGGGCGCGCGTGCGCTGCGACTGGGCCATTCCGTCGCGGATGGTCTTGCCACCACCGAACTTCACCTCTTCACCGTAGCCACCCGCGCGCAGGGTGAAATCCTGCTCCACCTCGATGAGCAGGTCCGTGTCGGCCAGGCGTACCCGGTCACCAACAGTGGGTCCGAAAATTTCCGCATAGGCGCGGCGCCCGATGCTGGCCATCAGAGTGCCCCCTGCACCAGGCCGCGAAAGCCGTACACCTTGCGCTCGCCGGCAAAGTCCACCATCTCAACCGTGCGCTGCTGGCCCGGCTCAAAGCGCACTGCGGCGCCTGAGGCAATGTTCAGGCGCATGCCGCGCGCGGCGTTGCGATCGAAGCCGAGGGCC
>JANNDB010000427.1:0-4501 GCA_031387285.1 Betaproteobacteria bacterium
AATTCGGATCAGAGTTGGATGCTGTGCTGCAGGATCTGCAGCGGCGGAGTCTTTTGCGCCTGGCGCTCGCGGGCGGTGCGCTGGCTGCCAGCCCGTTCGCACATGCACAGACTGCGCCCAAGCGCGCCGGCACACTGACGATAGGCGCCGATGCCGACCCGATCGGCCTGGACCCGGTGACCCTGACCGCATTTTCGTCCTACGACTTCACGTCACTCCTTTACACCGGGCTACTGCGCTGGAACGCCGAGATGAAGATCGAGCCGGACCTCGCCACCGGCTTCATCTCGCCCAACGAGACCACCCACATCTTCCGTCTTCGTCAGGGCGTGAAGTTCCACAACGGGCAGCCCTTCAACGCCGAGGACGTGAAATACACCTTCGATCGCATCCTCGATCCGGCCAGCGCGAGTTCGAGCGCAAGCCTGTTCTCTTCCATCAAGGCGGTGACAGTGGTGGAGCCCTACACGGTCAAGTTCGAGCTGAAGACGCCGAGCGCCACCTTCCTGAGCTACCTGGCGACTAACCCGAACGGCTGCATCGTGCCACGCGGCGTGGGCGATCTCAAGACCAAACCGGTCGGCACCGGTCCGTTCACCTTCGATTCCTACGAGCCGGGGCAGCAGTTCGTGCTCAAGGCCAACCCGAATTACTACGAGGACAAGCAGCCCTACCTGGACAGTGTGGTGTTCAAGTTCTTCAAGGACCAGGCTTCGCTGGCTTCCGCTTTGCGCTCCAAGGCGATCGACATGACCTGGTTCAAGGACCCGAAGGTCTCGGCGCAGATTGTCAAGGGTTCGAAAGACCTGATCTCCGCGCCAGGCAAGACCTCGCGCACCTTCCCGGTCTGGTTCAACATCAAGGCCAAGCCCTTGAGCGACGTGCGCGTGCGCCGTGCGCTGAGCCTGGCGACGGATCGCAAGGCCTGCCTTCAGACGGTGCTGGGCAGTGGTGCCGGCAAGGTCGGCGCCATGATTCCCGAGAGCCAGGTCGGCGGCTACGACGGCGTCTCGCCCATGCCTTACTACAAGCACGACCTGGCCGCGGCGAAGAAGCTGCTGGCCGAGGCCGGCTACGCGGGCGGGTTGGACCTGGGCGACTACATCGTGGTGGCGGCCAACGCGCTGGACGTGCAGTGCGCGCAGATCCTGCAGCAGCAGTGGGCCGCCGCCGGCATCAAGGTGAATCTCAAACCGATGGAGACGGCGCCGCTGATTGCGCTCTGGCTCAAGGGCGACTACACCATCATGTCGATCGCGCTGGCCTGGAGCCCGGATCCGGACGCCATCGTGAACCGGCTGGCTTCCACGCATCCGCAGGGCATAGGGCGAGGCATGGCCGACGCACAGCTTGACAAGATGATCGAGGACGCGCGCACCATACTCGACAACGGCAAGCGCGCAGCCGTCTACCAGCAGTTGCAGAAGCACGTCGCCGAGCAGGCGTACATGCTGCAGATCTACCAGTACCCGCTGCGCTGGGAAGCCTGGTGGAGCTACGTCAAGGGTTACGTGCCGCTGGCGGCGAACATCCGCTCGTTCGTGCGCACGGCGTCCATCAACAAGTAGCGCCATGCGGCACCGACGCGGGCTTGCCTACCGCGCTCGACCATGACCCGGCTGGTATTGGTCCGCATTGTCTGGATGCTTCCGATCCTGGTGGGTGTCTCGATCGTCGCCTTCCTGCTCATGCGCGCCCTGCCGGGCGATTTCGTGCAGGCCTCTGCCGGCACCACGGAGCTTTCGCCGCAGGCGCTGGCGACCCTGCAGCGCGATCTCGGGCTCGATCAGCCGATCTGGTCGCAGTACCTGCAATGGGCCGCGCGTGTACTGGTGGGCGATTTCGGCATCTCGTTTGCCACGCACAAACCAGTCATGACTGAATTGCTGCCGCGGCTGGCGGTGACAGCCGAGCTCACGGCGGTTGCCATCCTGATGTCTTTTGCCATGGGTGCCGGCAGCGGGCTCGCCTCGGCACGGCTGCGCGGTCGCGTCGATTGGCTGGTGCGCGGCGTCAACGGGCTGTTCCTGGCGATTCCCAATTTTGTCTTCGCGACGCTGATCGTGTTGCTGGCCGGGCTTTACTTCCCGGAGGTCGGCATCTTCAACTACACGCCGTTCTTCACCAATCCACTGGACAACATCACAAGCCTGTTGTTGCCCGGCCTCTCGCTAGCGCTGGCGGCATCGGTGACGATTTCGGAGAATACGCGCGCGGCAGTGCTGGAAGTCTCCAGCCAGGATTTCGTGATGGTCGCGCGCGCCAAGGGACTGCGCTCGCGTACGGTATTGCTGCAGTACCTGGTGCGAAACGCACTTACGCCGGTTGTTACCGTCGCCGGCCTGCAACTGGCCTCGCTGCTGGGCGGCAGCATCCTGATCGAGACCATCTTCACCATCCCCGGAATGGGCCAATACCTGTTCGAATCGGTCACCACCCGCAACTACCCGGCGATCCAGGCCATCGTGCTGGTGGCCGCGACCATCGTGCTGTTCGTGAATGTGCTGGTCGACATCGCCTACGGCCGGGTGGATGCGCGCGTGTCTTATGGCAACTGAAGCCGTTGTGGTGCCAAAGCGCGATGCGGCGCCGCCGTCGCGCCGCGGCGACGTACTGTTGACCCTTGGTGTGCTGATGCTGGCAGCGATGATCCTGCTCGCCGCGCTTGGGCCCTGGCTGGCACCGTTCGATCCGTCCGCGACCTCGCCGGACTCGCTGGCCGCCCCAGGCTCGCAGCACTGGTTGGGCACCGACTCGATCGGCCGGGACGTGCTGAGCCGCCTCATCATCGGCGGGCGCACCACGCTGTTCATCACCTTCGTGGCGGTATCGATCGCGCTTGCCGGTGGCGTGATGCTGGGCCTGTTGTCGGGCTACGTGGGCGGACGGACGGACCAGGTCGTGATGCGGGTGCTGGACGTGATCTTCGCCTTTCCAGTGTTCCTGCTGGCAATCGCTGTCGTGGCCGCGCTGGGACCTTCGGTGCCGAATCTGATTCTGACCATCGCCATCGTCTACACGCCTCGGCTGGCCCGGGTCGTGCGCGGCCCGGTCCTGAGCGTGAAACGCTGGGACCATGTGGAGGCGGCGCGCAGTGTGGGTGTCGGCGAGTTCCGGATTGCCACACTGCACGTGTTGCCGCTGGTGTTTTCGCCGATCCTGGTGGAGACCAGCCTGACGCTGGCGCAGACCATTTTCACCGTCACTGCGCTGTCGTTTCTGGGGCTGGGTCCACCGCCGCCGGACCCGAACTGGGGCGGCATGTTGTCCGAAGGGCGCCAGTTCATGGAACTCGCGCCGCTCACGGTGATAGGCCCGGCCTGCGCCATCGTGTTCGCGACGCTGACCTTCATCGTGCTGGCCAATGGCCTGCGCGACCGCTGCGATGTGATGGGGCGCGGATGAGTACGTCCGAGCCAATCCTGGAGGTGCGCGAGCTGACGGCGGCGTTTGGCAAGACTGCCACGCCGGTCGTCAAGGGCATATCGTTTCGCATCGTAGCGGGAGAGGCGATAGGCTTCGTCGGTGAATCCGGTTGCGGCAAGAGTGTCACCGCCCGCGCGCTGATGCGGCTTGCGCCGGAGGGCGCGCCGGTCGTGCTGGGCGGGTCGATCCGCTTTCGCGGCCAGGAGTTGCTGCAATTCGACGAGGCGCAGATGTGCGACATCCGGGGACGCCGCATCGCCATGGTGTTCCAGGACCCGATGAGCTCGCTGAACCCGGTGATGACTGTGGGCGCGCAGATTGACGACATCGTGCGCCGCCACACCGGCGCCAGCGCCGCCGGCGCGCGCCGGCGTACTCTCGAACTGCTCGGTCTGGTCGGTATTCACGACGCCGCCACCCGCGTCAACGACTATCCGCACCAGTTCTCCGGCGGCATGCGCCAGCGCGTGCTGATCGCCATCGCCGTGTCCTGCGAACCGGACCTGCTGATAGCGGACGAGCCGACCACGGCGCTCGATGTCACGGTGCAGGCGCAGATCCTGCGCCTGCTGCTGCGCCTGCGCCAGGAGCTGGGCATGGCCCTGATGCTGATCACGCACGACTTTGGCGTGATTGCCGGCATGGTCGAACGCGTGCACGTGATGCTGGACGGACGGATTGTCGAGGCGGGACCGGTCGACAGCCTTTTTGCCAACCCGCAACATGCCTATACGCGTGCCTTGCTCGATGCGGTGCCGCGGTTGCACGACGCCGGGGGCAAGTCATGAGCGCAGCGCCAGGTCGCCCCGTGCGAGCCCACACCGCAGCGCTTTGCGCGGAGGTCAGCTGATGGGCGCTGCGCCGCTGCTCAGTGTGCGGGATCTGGTGGTGACTTTTCCGGGCCGCCACGGCGGCGCGCCTGTGCACGCAGTGCAAGGGGTGTCCTTTGACATTGCGGCTGGCGAGACGCTGGGCCTGGTGGGCGAGTCTGGCTCGGGGAAGACCACCACCGGGCGTGCGGTGCTGCGCCTGCAGCCTTCGAGCGGCGGTACGGTCCGGTTGCTCGGCAAGGAAC
>JANNDB010000453.1:0-3848 GCA_031387285.1 Betaproteobacteria bacterium
TAGTCGGCACGACCGCTGCCGTGGGCGCGCGCGGTGCCGGCCGGGCCGGCGCAACGGCAACGGGTTGGGCAACGGCTGCTGGCGACTGCGGCGCGGCATTGATCTGCAGCACGCGCGTAGTGAAGACCCGTTTGCCCATGGACTCGGATGAGGCCATTTGCAACGGCGCGTTCTCCAAAAGCCACAGGTGCGCCAGCAGCACGGACAGGCTCAGGCCGATCAGCCAGTGCAAGGGAATCATGGTCCGGTTCATCGAGGCGCACCAAAGCCCGCAGTGGCCGGGTCCACCTGGCCCAGGTCGCTGGACAGGCGGTGCGCGGCCTCGCGCAGGGCCGTGGCCACGGCGCCGTCCCAGCGCGCGTCGAAACTGGCGGTGGAGCCGAGCGCCACGATCCCCAGCACCATGTGACCGTCGCAGTCGAAAACCGGGGCACAAAAGCCGGCTATTCCGGGCAGCAAGGTGTTGACGACACGTGCCAGACCTGCCGTACGCACCGACGCCAGCAGCTGGTCCGCCGCAGACATGGTGATGGGCAGATCGGGGTCGGCGCTGTCGCGGTAACGAAGCAGCTCCTTTTGCAGCATGGGCGCGATGGCCTCGCGCGAGGCGTACGCCGCAAAACAGCGCCCGGTGGCCGAACTCAGCAACGGCATCACGTCGCCCAGGCGCAGATTGACCGGAACCGAAAGGGGGGACTCTTCCCAGTGCACGATGGTCGGGCCGTGGTTGCCCCACACCGCCAGCGCCAGCGTGTGGCCGATCTCCTGCATCAGGCCTGCCACGCGTTCACGCGCCAGCTTGACGGCATCCATGCGGGCCAGAGCAGCCAGACCCAGCGTCAACGCCGCAGGGCCGAGCTCATAGCGCGTGGTGTTGGCCTCCTGCACCACCAGGCGCAGGCGCTGAAAGCTCACGAGGTAGCGGTGCGCCTTGGCCGCGCTCATGCCAGCGGCGGATGCAAGGTCGCGTAACATCAGAGGCCCGGTGGCGCGTGCCAGGACATCCAGCAAGCCGAAGCCGACTTCTACCGACTGGATGCCAGCGCGTTCCTTTTCCATTCCAGACTTTTCCACTCCGATGAAACTCGCCACCTACAAGGACGGTTCGCGTGACGGCCAACTGGTCGTGGTCTCGCGCGACCTGGGCACCGCGCATTATGCGACCGGCATCGCCGACCGCCTGCAGCAGTTGCTGGACGACTGGAACTTCATGTCGCCTCAACTGCAGGACCTGTACGAGACATTGAACAACGGCAAGGCGCGCCATGCGTTTGCGTTTGACCCGCGCCAGTGCATGGCGCCGCTGCCCCGCGCCTACCAGTGGGTTGATGGTTCGGCCTACATCAATCACGTGGAGCTCGTGCGCGCCGCGCGCAAGGCCGAGGTGCCCAAGAGCTTTTACTCCTACCCCTTGATGTACCAGGGTGCAAGCGACGACCTGCTGGGCGCCTGCGACGACGTGGTCTGTCCTTCGGAGGCCTTTGGCATCGATTTCGAGTCCGAGGTGGTGGTGATCACCGCCGATGTGCCGATGGGCGCCACTCCGGAGCGCGCGCTCGAAGGCATCCGGCTGGTGGCCCTGGTCAACGACGTGAGCCTGCGCAACCTGATCCCCGACGAGCTGGCCAAGGGCTTTGGCTTCTTTCAGAGCAAGCCGGCCACTGCATTCAGCCCCGTGGCGGTGACGCTGGATGAGCTGGGCGACGCCTGGGACTGCGGGCGGCTGCACCTGACGCTGCAGTCCACATGGAATGGCCGCAAGGTCGGCATGTGCGAGGCCGGATCCGACATGACCTTCCATTTCGGCCAGCTCATCGCCCACGTCTGCAAGACGCGCAACGTCCGAGCGGGCTCCATTGTGGGCGGGGGCACGGTGAGCAACCGGGGTGTGGAGGTGAACGGTCGCATGGAGTGGCCCAATGGCTACAGCTGCATCGCTGAAAAGCGGGCCATCGAAACGATTCTGGATGGCAAACCCGCCACCGAGTTCATGCGCTTTGGTGACACCATCCGCATCGAGATGAAGGGCCGGGACGGCCAGAGCATTTTTGGTGCGATCGACCAGAAGGTCGCGCCGCTGATGGCCGGCGCCTCCAGACACCGGAGTTGACTTTTCACCGGCATATTGGAGATAAGTCGCGACTTTTTGCCAATCTTGTGTAATATAGTCGCATGCAGCGTTACCTCGATCATCGAGTCAGCGCCGACCTGCGCAAGAAGATGGTCCTCCTCGTCGGGCCCCGGCAAGTTGGCAAGACCACCCTCAGCCAGTCACTGCTGAAAGCAGCGAGCGGTGGTCAGTATCTGAGCTACGACGTTCTGGAGGACCGACGCAGCATGGTGCGCCAGTCCTGGCCCAAGGACGCGCCGCTGCTCGTGCTCGATGAACTCCACAAGATGCCGGCTTGGAAGTCCTGGCTAAAGGGCGTGTATGACGGCAAACCTGAAACGCAGCAATTGCTCGTCACAGGCAGCGCGCGTCTGGACACGTTTCGCCGTAGTGGCGACTCGCTGGCGGGGCGATTCTTCGCGCTGCGCCTGCATCCGATCTCGGTGCGCGAATGGTGCACGCAGACCGGAGCAACACCGGACGCGGCACTGACCCATCTACTGGCCCGGGGCGGATTCCCGGAACCGTGCCTGTCTGCTTCGGAGGAGGACGCGGCGCGCTGGCGCGCGCAGTACTTCGACGCCCTCGTGCGCGAGGACGTGCTCGAATTCTCCCGGCTGCAAGAGATCGCTTCGATGCGCCTGTTCGCGCAGATGCTGCGCAGCCGGGTCGGATCGCCGCTGTCGCTGGCGTCTATCGCACGCGACCTGCAACTTGCCCCGACCACCCTGAAGAAATACCTCGACATCCTGGAGGCGCTGTTCATCGTCTTTATCGTCCGGCCGTGGCATCGCAATATCGCGCGTGCGACCTTGCAGGCGCCCAAGGTCTACTTCTATGACACGGGTCTTGTTCAGGGCGATGCGGGATTGCGATTCGAGAACCTCGTGGCCTGCGCGCTGCTCAAGCACGTCGAGTGGCAACAAGATACGCAAGGCAAAGCCGTTGCGTTGCACTACATCCGTACCAAGGACGGTGCCGAAGTGGATTTCTGTCTGAGCGAGGGCGAGGCCCTTACTGATCTCGTGGAGTGCAAATCGAGCGACACCCGGCCGCACCGTGCGCTGGAGCGCTTCGCCCACGAGTGGCCAAACGCGCGCGCCACGCAGATCGTCCGTTCGCTGCGCAATGCACAGGATGCCGGGTCGGTGCACATCCGCGACGCTGCTGCGTGGCTCAACCAGCTAGCAGCTTGACTGCTGGGCGCAATGCCAGCCGATCCGTAAGCTGGCCGTCAGGCCTTAGGCAGGCAACTGCTGCGCAAACTGCTTGAACCCGCGCAGCAGCATTTCCACTGCCACCGCCACCAGGATCAGCCCCATCAGGCGCTCGACGGCGATCACGAAGCGTTCGCCCAGCACCTTCTGGATACGTTCGGCCAACACCAGCACAACGGCGCAGACCAACATGGTGACAGTCAGGGCGGCGATCCACTCCATGCGCCGCTCTGGAGCTTCGGAAACCAGCAGCATCACGGTGGCGAGGGCCGACGGGCCAGCCAGCGCGGGTACTGCCAGCGGCACGATCAGTGGCTCGCCCACCATGATGGGTGTGGCGGACTCGGGTGGTGGGAACACCATGCGCAGGGCGATCAGGAAAAGGATGACGCCGCCCGCGATCTGCAGGGACAGGCCGCTCAGGTTCATCACTCGCAGGAAGGCGTCCCCGACAAACATGAATGTGAGCAACAGCGCAAACGCGATCAGCACCTCGCGCACGATGACCCATGGGCGGCGCT
>JANNDB010000528.1:0-2315 GCA_031387285.1 Betaproteobacteria bacterium
TCTCCGTGGCCGGCGGTGCGGCCGGCAGTGGGGCTCAGTGCGAAAGTATCTGGCTCAGGAACAGCTTGGTGCGGTCGGACTTGGGGTTCTCGAACAATTCCGCGGGAGGCGCCTTCTCGACAATGCGCCCGGCGTCCATGAAGACCACGGTGTCGGCGACCTTCTTGGCAAAACCCATTTCGTGGGTCACACAGATCATGGTCATGCCCGACTGCGCCAGGTCGATGATCACGTCGAGTACCTCCTTGATCATCTCCGGGTCCAGCGCCGAGGTGGGCTCATCGAACAACATCACCTTGGGCTCCATGCACAGCGACCGGGCGATCGCCACCCGCTGCTGCTGGCCGCCCGAGAGTTGCGACGGGAACTTGGCCGCCTGCTCGGGGATACGCACCCGCGTCAGGTATTCCATGGCCTTGGCTTCGGCCTGGGACCGCGACGTGCCGCGCGCGCGAATCTGCGGCAAGGCGCAGTTCTCCAGCACCGACAGATGCGGGAACAGGTTGAAGTGCTGGAACACCATGCCCACTTCACGGCGGATGGCCGCCACATGCGCGGTTTCATGGTCCAGCTTGATGCCGTCCACAATGATGGTGCCCTCGTCATGCTCTTCAAGCCGGTTGATGCAGCGGATCAACGTCGACTTGCCCGACCCGGACGGCCCGCAGATCACCGTGCGTTCGCCGCGCCGGACCGTGAGATCGACATCGCGCAACACATGCAGGTCGCCAAACCACTTGTTCACGCCCTTGAGCTGGATGATGTCGGAGTCCATGGGTCAGCACCTGCTATTTGAGGGCGCGGGCATAACGCCGCTCCAGCGCCGAGAACACCTGCGACAGCGTGAAACAGATCACAAAATAGATGCCGCCCACGAACACAAACACCTCGAACACCCGTTGCGTGGTGATCTGCACATCCTGCGCCATGAAGGTGAGTTCCTGGATCGACACCAGCGACACCAGAGACGAATCCTTGATGAGTTGTATCAGCTGTCCGGCCATGGGCGGGAGCACATTGCGAAACGCCTGCGGCAGCACGACAAATCGCGTCACGTCATTCGGACTCATGCCGAGGCTTTCGCCGGCTTCGACCTGCGCCCTGGGCACCGATTGCAGGCCGGCGCGCACGATCTCCGTCACATAGGCTCCCGAGAACACCGACAGGCACACCAGACCAAGCAGGAAGTTGTCGAACAGCTTGGGCGTGCCGAACAGGATCGATATCCACCATTGCGCGGTGGGTGACAGGTCCTTGACACGTTCCCCCAATGCCAGCGCCGGCATGATCTGGCTGGCGATGAAATACACGAATACGAACACAAACACCACCGGCGGGATATTGCGTATCAACATGACGTAGGCGGTGCCGATCAAACGGAATGCCAGTTTCTTGCTGACGCGGGCGAAACCCATCACCGTGCCGACTATGCTGGCCACCAGAATGCCCCAGAAGGCCAGCCGCAATGTGGTCGCCAGACCCTCCACCAGCAAATTCGGCACCCATGCACTGGTAGCCTCGTCAAACCGGTAGACAAAGGGCCAGACCGTGGCCCAGTTCCACTTGTAGCTGAACACGCCACCCGCGCGCCACAGCAGGCCCCCCAGCACCAGGGCGAACAGCGCCAGCAGAGCCAGGTCGACCCAGGTCCAACGGGGTCGCCGGGTGCCGCGCCGCAGTTTCGGTGTAGTCTGTTGCATGCTGATCGCCTGGATGCCGGTGCGCTTCAGGGAACCAGGGCGGCCCATTCCTGGGTCTTGAACCAGTAGGTGTGGCGCTGGCTCAACCAATCCCTGTTCTTGCCAATCCACTCATTGAAGTAGGCCAGGGTTGCCGGGCTGCCTTTGCGCACGCCAAAACCTTCCACCGAGTTGGACACGTTTTCGGCAACCGGCTTGAACAGGCGGTCCGGGTTCTTCAAGGAGAAAAACGTCGGCTTGGGTTCGCTCGACACGATCGCATGGGCGCTGCCGTTGATCACTTCCTGAAATGCGATGGCGTCATCGTCGAACTGGCGAATCGTGGCCTTGGGCCATTTGTCTTCGATGATCTTGCACGATGCCGTGCCACGCCGGCACACCCAGGTCACACTGGCGCTGTTGTAGTCGTCCGGCCACTTCAGCTTGGCGGCCGCTTGCCTGGATGCAGCTACGCCCTGCCCGGATGTCGAATACGGTTCGCTGAAATCGATCTGCTCCTTGCGCGGCGGTGTCACCGTCAACCCACCGATGATCACATCGAACTTGTTGGCTATGAGCGACGGGATGATGGCATCGAAGGCGGTGGGCACGAGGTCCACCGCGACGCCCATGTCC
>JANNDB010000737.1:0-9845 GCA_031387285.1 Betaproteobacteria bacterium
TTCCTGCAGAACATCACCGGCTTCATGGTCGGGCGCAAGTACGAAAACGAGGGTATCGCGCGCAACGGCGCCAAGATGGTTACCGCCGTGGCGACCGCTGCCGTGCCCAAATTCACCATCATCATCGGTGGCAGCTTCGGCGCGGGCAACTACGGCATGTGTGGCCGCGCCTATTCGCCGCGATTCCTCTGGATGTGGCCGAACGCGCGTATTTCGGTCATGGGGGGCGACCAGGCTGCCGCCGTGCTGGCGACGGTGCGCCGCGACGGCATCGAGGGCCGTGGTGGCAACTGGAGCGTGGAAGAGGAAGAGGCCTTCAAGGCGCCGATCCGCCGCCAGTATGAAGAGCAGGGCCATCCCTACTTCGCGACGGCGCGGCTGTGGGACGACGGCGTGATCGACCCGGCCGACACGCGCCGTGTGCTGGCGCTGGGGCTTTCTGCCGCGGCCAATGCCCCCATACCGGACACCCGCTTTGGCGTGTTCCGGATGTAGTCCAGGAACGGGGCTGCACGACTGTGGATAGCTTGACGCAACTGTGGCACGCCTGGTTCGGCTCCACCGCGGTCAGCTTGGCCGGGGGCGTGAAAACCATGGACATGCCGTCCCTGCTGGCTTTGGCCGCCGCGCTCGGCTGGGCCAGTGGGCTGCGCCTGTATGCGGTGTTGTTCATCACCGGGCTGGCCGGACTGCAGGGTTGGATCGATCTGCCGCACGGACTGCAGATCTTGAAGCACCCGGCCATGCTGTTTGCCAGTGGCGCCATGCTCTGCGTGGAGTTTTTTGCCGACAAGATTCCGGGGCTGGACAGTCTGTGGGACATCCTGCACGGGCTGATCCGGGTGCCCGGTGGCGCAGCGCTGGCGGCGGCGGTGTTTGGTGCCGATAACGCCACCATGGCTGCAGTCGCCGCGCTGCTGGGGGGCACGCTGGCCGCCACTTCGTTCGCCGGCAAGGCCAGCACCCGCGCGGCGGTGAACACCTCGCCCGAGCCGTTTTCCAACATCGCTGTCAGCCTGGTTGAAGATGGCCTGGTGGTGGGGGCGTTGTGGCTTGCGACGCAACACCCGCTGGTATTTGCGATCGCCCTGGCCATCACTCTGGTGCTCACAGTGCTGTTGGTCATCACCCTGTTTCGCTTCCTGAAAGCCATCGGCCGTCGCTTGTCCGGATGGCTGCGGCCCGGGCCGGCCCATTGAGGAAACACGCATGTTCAACAAGATACTGATCGCCAATCGGGGCGAGATCGCCTGCCGTGTCGCGGCCACGGCGGCACGCATGGGCGTGCGTTCGGTCGCGGTGTATTCGGACGCCGACGCGCAAGCCAAGCATGTGGCCGCGTGCGACGAGGCGGTACACATCGGCGGCAATGCGCCCAAAGACAGCTACCTGCGCTGGGAGCGCATCCTGGAGGCGGCCAAGGCCACCGGTGCGCAGGCCATCCACCCCGGTTACGGTTTCCTGAGCGAAAACGAAGCCTTTGCGCAGGCCTGTGCCGATGCCGGCGTGGTGTACATCGGGCCGCCGCCGTCGGCGATCAAGGCGATGGGGCTCAAGGCCGAATCCAAGCAGCTGATGGCTGCGGCCGGTGTCCCCCTGGTGCCGGGCTACCACGCCGCCGATCAGGACCCGGCGCTGCTCAAGGCCGAAGCCGGGCGCATCGGTTACCCGGTGCTGATCAAGGCCAGCGCCGGTGGTGGTGGCAAGGGCATGCGTGCAGTGGAGCGGGCGGAAGACTTCGACGCCGCGCTCGCCTCCTGCAAACGCGAGGCCACCAACAGCTTTGGCGACGACGCGGTGCTGATCGAGAAATATGTGCAACGGCCGCGCCACATCGAAATCCAGGTGTTTGGCGACACCCACGGCAACTACGTCTACCTGTTCGAGCGGGACTGCTCGGTCCAGCGGCGCCACCAGAAGGTGCTGGAAGAAGCGCCGGCGCCGGGCATGACGGCGGCGATGCGTGCCGAGATGGGCGCAGCTGCGGTGGCGGCAGCCCGTGCCGTCCAGTATGTGGGCGCCGGCACGGTGGAGTTCATCGTGGAGCAGCGGGCGGACGGCAGCATGCAGTTCTTCTTCATGGAGATGAACACCCGCCTGCAGGTGGAGCACCCGGTGACCGAAGCCATTACAGGGCTGGACCTGGTGGAATGGCAACTGCGTATCGCCGACGGTGAGCCGCTGCCGCTGCGTCAGGACGCGCTGCGTATCCACGGCCATGCGATCGAGGCGCGTATCTGCGCCGAGAACCCGGACAACAACTTTCTGCCGGCCACCGGACGCCTGCAGGTCTACCGCAAACCGCAGGCGAGTGCCTTCGCGCGCAACGACGGTGCGGTGCGTATTGACGACGGCGTGCGCGAGGGCGATGCGATATCGCCGTATTACGACTCCATGGTCGCCAAACTCATCGTGCATGGCGACGACCGCGCGCAGGCGCTCGCCCGGCTGGACGCGGCGCTGGCGCAGATGCATGTTGTGGGCCTCCATACCAATGTGCAATTCCTGCGCCACGTGGTGCGCAGCCCGTCGTTTGCCCAGGCCGAACTGGACACCGGCCTGATTCCGCGCGAGCAGGCCGTACTGTTCAAGCAGGAGCCGCTCGGCGTGCAGCTGGCCGTGGCGGCGGCGGTGGCGCAGACGCTGGTGGACGAACGCGCGCTGGAAGGGGCGGATCCGTTCAGCCGGCGCGACGGCTGGCGGGCGTATGGCGTGGCGGTACGGCGTTTCGGTTTCGAATTTGGCGGGGAGCGCACCGACGCCAGCCTGACCTACCTGCACGATGGCGCACTGCAACTCGATGTGGCGGGCCAGGCCGGCGTATTGGCCTTTTCCGCGACGCCGGCGGGAATCGACCTGCAGTACGCCGGCCGGCGGCACCGGGTGCAGGTTTATTGGCAGGGTGAATGGGCGCATGTGTTCGCGCCGCACGGCGCCACGCGCATTCTGGAGATCGACTTGCTGGCGCACGCGGGTGACCATCAGGCCGATACCGGCCGGCTCACGGCACCCATGCCGGGCAAGGTGTTGTCGTTTGCCGTGAAGGCGGGCGACAAGGTGCGCAAGGGGCAGGCGCTTGCGGTGATGGAGGCGATGAAGATGGAGCACACCATCGCCGCACCTGCCGATGGCGTCGTGGCCGAGTTGCTTTTCGCGCCGGGAGACCAGGTAGGCGAGGGTGCCGAGTTGCTGAAGATTGGCGCCTGATGCAGCTCAGCCTGTGTTACCCGGACACCGATCCGCAGCCCTGGCTGGCTGCTTTGCGTTCACAGTTGCCCGAGGCCCGTGTGCATGCCTGGGAGCCAGGCGCCGCACCCGCTGACTATGGTGTGGTGTGGGCGCCGCCGCAACAGTTCATTGACGAGCAGCACAACCTCAAGGCTCTGTTCAACATCGGTGCCGGAGTCGACCGGCTGTTGCAGCTGCGTTTGCCGCCCACCCTGCAGGTGGTGCGGCTCGACGACGCCGGCATGGCGGTGCAGATGGCCGAATACGTCTGCCACGCGGTATCGCGCCATTTCCGCGAATTCGCCCAATACGAGGCGCTGGCCCGGCAGGGCCGGTGGCTGCAGCGACCGCCACGCACACGCACCGAGTTCACAGTGGGCATCCTGGGAATGGGCGTGCTGGGCAGCCGGGTTGCACAGGCCTTGCGCCAGTTCGAGTACCCGGTGATTGGCTGGAGCCGCAGCGCGCGCACGCTCGATGGTGTGCGCACCTATGCGGGCCCGAAGGAGTTGCCGCATTTCCTCGCCGCCTGCCAGGCGCTGGTCTGCCTGCTGCCGCTGACCGCCGCGACGCGCGACATCCTCGACCACGCCACGCTGTCGATGTTGCCACGTGGCGCCTATGTGGTGAACGTGGCACGCGGCGCCTTGCTGGTGGAAGACGACTTGTTGGCCCTGCTCGACAGCGGGCATCTTGCTGGTGCGACACTCGACGTCTTTCGAACCGAGCCGCTGCCGACCGACCACGCCCTGTGGCGCCACCCGGCGGTGCGGGTCACGCCGCATACCTCGGCGCAGACGCTGGAGGCCGAGAGCATCGTGCAGATCGCAGACAAGATTCGTGCGCTGGAACGCGGTGTGGATATTGCCGGCGTGGTGAATCTGGCGCGCGGTTACTGAGCGCCTGATAATTGGTAAACGTGTTTGAGGAGTTGCAGCCATGGCCCTTCCATCCCGAGTCAAACTGATAGACGTAGGCCCGCGTGACGGCCTGCAGAACGAAAAGCAGACGGTTCCGGCCGCCGTCAAGATCGAACTCGTGCACCGCCTGCAGGAAGCAGGGCTGACCGAGATCGAGGTCACCAGCTTTGTCAGCCCCAAGTGGGTGCCGCAGATGGCCGACAACAGCGAGGTGATGGCCGGTATCCGGCGCAAACCCGGTGTGCGGTATTCGGTGCTGGTCCCCAATATGGCGGGTTTCGAGGCCGCCGTCTCCGCACCCCGCGCGTACTGGCCCGACGAGGTGGTAGTGTTTGCCGCGGCAACCGAGTCTTTCAGCCGGCGCAACATCAATTGCTCGATCGCCGAAAGCGTTGAGCGGTTCCGGCCGGTGGTGCAGGCGGCGCGCGACAAGGGCATCTACGTGCGCGGCGCCATGTCCTGCGTGGTAGGGTGCCCGATCGAGGGCGATGTGGCGCCCAGGCAGGTGGCCACGCTGGCCGGCATGATGAAGGACATTGGCGTCCAGCACATCGGCGTGGCCGACACCATCGGCGTAGGCACACCCACGAGGGTGCAGCGCGCGATGGAGGCGACGCTGCAGCACTATGGTGTGGCCGATATTTCCGGCCATTTCCACGACACCTATGGCCAGGCGCTGGCGAATACGCTGGCCAGCATGGAGATGGGCGTCTGGCAGTTCGACGCCTCCGTCGCGGGGCTCGGAGGCTGCCCGTACGCCAAGGGCGCGACCGGCAACGTGGCCACCGAGGATGTGGTCTACATGTTGCACGGGATGGGCATTGATACGGGCATCGACCTGGACAAGTTGATCGACGCCGGCAAGTTCATCAGCGACACGCTGCAGCGCAAGACCGGCTCTCGCGCCGCCACGGCGGTGCTGACCAAGCGTGGCTGAGTTGGCGCAGTTGCCGGAGGGCGCATTGCGCGTCGGAGCGTGGCTGCACGAACGCGGCCATACGCATGCGCCGGTGCTGCTGGATGGGGCGGCGCGCACCGCACAACAGGCGGCCGACGCGTTGGGGGTGGCGCTCGGGCAGATCGCCAAGAGCATCATCTTCCGGCGCAAGGGGGACGATGCAGCGGTGCTGGTCATCACCTCGGGAGACCGGCGGGTGGATGAACCCAAGGTCACGGCCCTGGTGTGTCCGGCGGGTATGCGGCTGGGCCGGGCCGACGCCGGGTTCGTGAAACAACACACCGGCTTCAGCATCGGTGGGGTGGCACCGGTGGCCCATGCCATGCCCTGCGTGACGCTGATCGATCGCGAGCTGTTCCGTTTTTCCGACATATGGGCTGCCGCCGGGCATCCGCATGCCGTGTTTCGTCTGGCCCCGCGGGACCTGGTGGCGCTCACCGGCGCGTCGGTGGCCGATGTGGTGGAGGCATTGGTTACGCCATGACGCCACAACAGGCGCTTGCGGCGCTGGCCGGTATGGCGCAAGACCCGGCTGCCCTGGTGCCTTCCCCTTGCATCTCGATCTGCCGCATGGACGACAACAGTGGACTGTGTCTGGGCTGCCAGCGCACCATAGAGGAGATCATTGCCTGGGGGCGTCTGCCGGAGCATGGCAAGCGCGCCGTCTGGCAGAACATCCGGCAGCGCGCCGGCATCCTGCAGGAAACGCCGGGGAGCCTTGCGTGAAACATCTGGTTTTCTATTTCGACGTGATCTCGCCTTATGCCTGGATGGCCTTTGTCCAGCTGCCTGCGGCACTGGAAGGCCACAGTTACAGCGTGCGGTACCAGCCCGTCGTGTTTGGTGCGGTGCTTTCCCATCACGGACAGCTCGGTCCGGCTGAAATTCCTGCCAAACGTGACTGGACCTACCGCCAGACGCTCTGGCTGGCGCGCAGCCTTGGCGTGGACATGCAGTTTCCGTCGCGCCACCCCTTCAATCCGCTGGCCCTGCTGCGCCTGGGTGTGGCCTGCAGTGCCAACGGCTCGCCCAATCGGTATGTCACCGAGCAACTGTTCCGGCATGTGTGGTGCGGGGGTGCCGATGCCGCGGACCCGGAGCGCCTGCTCGCGCTGACGGCCTTGCTCGCACCCGGCCGTGACCCGCAGGGCGACGCAGTGAAGGGCGAATTGCGTGCCCATACCGACGATGCCATTGCGAGAGGTCTCTTTGGTGTGCCCACTGTGGAAGTGGATGGCCGGATGTTCTGGGGGCTCGACGCGCTGCCTATGCTGCGCGCCTATCTGGACGGCGACGAATGGTTTGCCACCGGGGCGGCGTGGGACTCAGTGCGTTCCATCCCGGCTGGCGTCAACCGCAAGCGCGCCGATTGACCCCTTGACGCAGGCACCATGCCCGCCCCCTGGTTCACGGCTTTGGTGGCGTACGGATGTAAAGCAGATTACATACGTGCGCGGGCGAATGTCGTTAGGATGGAGCGAACCCCCAACTAGGAGCTTTCCATGAACAACGTCCTGGCATCCCTGGCGGCCGAGCTGGCTTCCGGCGCCATTCGCGTGGTGGACCTCACCCAGACCCTGTCGGAAGAATTCCCTCCCCTGGTTCTTCCGCCGCAGTTCGGTCAGGTCGCGGCATTCAAGATGGAGCGCATCTCGCGTTACGACGACGCCGGACCGGGCTGGTACTGGAACAACTTCAGCTGCGGCGAACACACCGGTACCCACTTCGACGCGCCGGCACACTGGATCTCCGGCAAGGACCATCCAAACAACACGGTCGACACCATCGACGTGCGCAGCTTCATGGCCCCTGTGGTGGTGGTGGACGCGAGCGCCGAGGTGGCGGCCAACGCCGACTGGCTGCTGACAGTCGAGTTCCTCGAGAAGTGGGAAGCGAAGAACGGCCGTATTCCCGCCGGCTCCTGGCTCGCATTCCGCACCGACTGGTCCAAGCGCATCTCCGACCCGGCTGCCTACACCAACATGAAGGAAGACGGCGCGCATACGCCAGGCCCCACGCAGGCCGCCGTGGAGTGGCTGATCAAGGAGCGCAACGTGCATGGCTTCGCGGTCGAGACCATCAACACCGACGCCGGGCAGTCGTATGCCTGGCCGGTTGCCTACCCCTGCCACACGCTGATGCACGGTGCCAACAAGTTTGGCCTGCAGTGCCTGAAGAATCTTGACCAGCTGCCAGTGCGCGGGGCGATGATCTTCGCCGCGCCGCTCAAGATCAAGGGCGGCTCGGGCAGCCCCTTGCGTGTACTGGCGCTGGTCCCGTCCTGAGCACCGCCACGGCCCATGGCTGAGCGTTCTTTCGCGGCCGAAGTCCAGCAACTGCGGGCCGCGCCGGGTACGGTATTTCGCGGTGAGGGCATCCTCGCCGTCACCAAGGCCTTGCTGGAATGCGGTGTGGGTTATGTGGCCGGTTACCAGGGCTCGCCGATCTCGCACCTGATGGATGTGTTGTCCGACGCCCAGCCCATCCTGGAAGAACTCGGCGTGCATTTCGAGACCAGCGCGAGCGAGGCCACCGCGGCGGCAACCTTGTCGGCGTCGGTGATGTATCCGATCCGCGGTGCGGTGACCTGGAAGTCCACGGTCGGCACCAACGTGGCGTCCGATGCACTGGCGAATCTGGCCTCTGGGGGCGTCACCGGTGGCGCCCTCATCGTCATCGGTGAGGACTATGGCGAGGGCTCGTCCATCATGCAGGAGCGCAGCCATGCCTTCGCGATGAAGTCGCAGGTATGGCTGCTCGACCCGCGGCCCAATCTGCCCTCCATCGTTCAGGCCGTGCATGACGGATTCGCACTGTCCGAGGCCAGCCGCACGCCTGTGATGCTGGAGCTGCGTGTGCGCTCCTGCCACGTGCACGGGAGTTTCGTCACGCGGCCGAATCTGCGCTCGCCGTACACCTTGCGTGAAGCGCTCGAGTCGCCTGTGCGCGACACCAGCCGCATCGTCCTGCCGCCGGCAAGCTACCTGCACGAGCACGAGAAGATCATCGACCGCTGGCCGGCCGCGGTGCGTTTCATCGAGGAGCGTGGCCTCAACGAGTTCTTCGACGGCGACATCGCGGAGCTTGGCATCGTCATGCTCGGCGGCATGTACAACAACGTCCTGCGTGCGCTGATGGGGCACGATATGGCCGACCTGTATGGAGCCTCGCGCATTCCGCTCTACGTGATGAACGTCGCCTATCCGGTAATCGATTCCGAGCTGCTGCGTTTCTGTTCCGGCAAACAGGCCATCCTGGTGATCGAGGAGGGGCAGCCCGACTACCACGAGCAGGCCATCCACGCCGTGCTCGGGCGCGCTGGTGTGCGCGTCACGGTCCACGGAAAGGACATGCTCGCCAGGGCCGGTGAGTACACGGTGGCCGAACTCAAGAGCGGGCTGGCGCAGTTCCTGCAGAAGTACCACCCGGCGGCCCTGGCCCCGGCGGTGCCGCTGGGTATGCCGATGCGTCGCGCCGAGGCGGCCGATGGCAAGGCGGCTGTGCACGCCGTAGCCGCCCGCGCGCCACAGGCGGCGTACTTGCCCGTGACCTCACCCGCGGCAGCGGCGGCGGCTGGCGCGGGCATGCGATTGGGCGCGCCCGAACTGGCGGCGGTGGTGCCGGCACGCCCTCCCGGTTTTTGCGTGGGCTGTCCGGAGCGGCCGATCTTCTCGGCCCTGACACTGGCGCAGCAGGACTTGGGCATGCACCACATCTCGGGCGATATCGGCTGCCATCTGTTCGCCGCCATGCCGCCATTTCATCTGGGCGCCTCGACCATGGGATACGGCCTGGGAGCGTCGAGCGCATCGGCACTCAATGTCACGGCCGGCAAACGCTCTATCGCCATGATGGGCGATGGAGGTTTCTGGCACAACGGCCTGGCCAGCGGTATCGGCAACGCCGTGTTCAACAAGTCCGATGGTGTCATCGTCATCGTTGACAACAACTACTCGGCGGCCACCGGCGGGCAGGACCTGCCGTCCTCGCGCCTCACGCACCCCGGGCGCAGTACGCAGCACCCCATTGAGGCAGCGGTGCGCGGCGTGGGTGTGTCGTGGGTGCGCACGGTGGCGCACACCTATGACGTCAACGCCATGCTGGCCACGCTGAAGGAGGCGTTGACTACTGATTTCAAGGGTCCCAAGGTGGTCATCGCGCAAAGCGAGTGCATGCTCAACAAGCAGCGCCGCGTCAAACCGCAGTTGGCGGCCGCGGTGCAAAACGGTGAACGCGTGGTCAAGGAGAAGTTCGGCGTGGATGCTGCGGTTTGCAGCGGCGACCATGCCTGCATGCGGCTGTCGGGCTGCCCCTCGCTCACGCTGCGCAACAGCGGCGATCCGCTCAAGCCCGATCCGGTCGCGCAGGTGGACGACAGCTGCGTGGCGTGTGGCCACTGCGGCGAGGTGGCCGACGCGGCGGTATTGTGCCCATCCTTCTACCGCATCGATTGGGTGCGCAACGCCAGTGCCTGGGAAAGGCGGCTCGACCGCTGGCGTCGCGCTGCGGTGGGTTGGCTGCAGGCGCGCCAGCGCCGGGCCTTGCAGCAGCGCGCGCTGTACGCGTCCGACGAGGTATGACGGTACAGGGCGGCGCTGCGCGCAAGCTCGGCGGCGACCGGGCCCGCCCCATCACGATCGCCATCCTGGCCATGGGCGGCCAGGGTGGCGGCGTGCTGGTCGACTGGATCGTCGATCTGGCTGAACACAACGGCTATCTGGTCCAGGCGACTTCAGTCG
>JANNDB010000566.1:0-5084 GCA_031387285.1 Betaproteobacteria bacterium
CGAAAAGGTATCGGTCAGGGAGCGGGCGATGGTTACCGCAGGATTCGCAAACGAGGTGGACGCCGTGAACCAATAGGCGGCGGTGATGTACGAACCCACGGCAACTGGGACGAAATCCGGCCGTGTTTTTGCGACGTTCAGGATGATGGTCAGCAAGCCGAAGGACGCGACGACCTCGCTCCACCACTGGTGCGTTCCGGTCCGGATATGCGCTGATGGCGTGAGCCAGGGCAACTCAAACATGTAGTGCGCAGCCAGCACACCTGCGATACCACCAAGAACCTGTGCAACGATGTAGAGCTGAGCCTTGCGCCAACCGCAGCGGCCCAGCGCGACTTCGGTAAATGTCACGAGCGGGTTGAAATGCGCGCCGGACGACGGTCCGAATGTGGCGATGAGCGCAATCAGGGCTGCGCCGGTGGCCAGGGTATTGGCCAGCAGTGCAATGGCCACGTTGCCACCTGCAAGGCGTTCGCCCATGATGCCCGAGCCCACCACCGTGGCCAGCAGCATGGCGGTGCCGACGAACTCGCCTACGACTGCGCGTCGCAGGCTCATACGGCCTTTCCGATGTCGTCCAGTTTGGCCTTCAGGGTCATCCGATCCAGGGTGGCAGTGGGCAGCGAGGTGAACAACTCGATGCGCTTGCGCAGTGTGGTGGCTGCATCCTTGAACGCACGGCGCTTCTCGTCGTCCGTGCCTTTTACCGCAGCCGGGTCCGCTACGCCCCAGTGCGCCGACATGGGCTGGCCGGGCCAGAACGGGCATTGCTCGCCGGCAGCCTGGTCGCACACCGTCAGCACATAGTCCATCACGGGTGCGTCAGGGGCGGCAAACTCGTCCCACGACTTGCTGCGAAAGCCCTCGGTCGGGAAACCCGCCCTGGCGAGAAATTCGATGGCAAATGGATTGACGGTTCCCGTTGGATGACTGCCGGCCGAGAAGCCCTTGAAGCGGCCTTTGCCAAGCCGATTGAGGAGACTTTCGGCCAGGATGCTGCGCGCCGAATTGCCGGTGCATAAAAACAGGACGTTAAAAACTTTGTCGCTCATACGAATCCTCGCTGAAAGTCGATGGTTGGAGATGGATGAGGAATAGGCCCAGCATCAACGGCATAGGGTGGCCGGGACTGGGTCAAGCTCGCATTCGGCGCCACCGCAGCAGTTCTGGGTAAGGTACGCGATCAACTCGTTCATGGAGTCGAAGTTCGCCGAGTAGTGGATCCGTCTGCCATCAGGACGCTGCACCAGAAGGCTTGCATGGGTGAGCTCCTTGAGGTGGAAAGTGAGTGCCGAAGGCGCAATCACCAGCATTTCGGCGATCACCCCGGCCGGCAAGCCGTCCGGCCCAGCCTCTACCAGGAGCTTGAAAACGGCCAGGCGGGCTTCGTGGGCTAGAGCGCTTAACGCGCGCACTGTTTGAGGGGCGTCCATGGATTCATTATTTCATGAATTCATGAAATATTTGTGACAGCCTGCCGACAACCCAGTTGACAGTCAACGGCCGCCCAAATGACTTGCAAGAAGAAATGGAATGCTCACTTTAACGTAGCATACTTTCTATATCTGGCGGTTGCTTGGGTGGTGAGACCTGACAGATTCGAACTGTCGACCTACGGATTAAGAGTCCTCAAAAGCAGGACATTCCTGGACTTCCCAGGACTGTCAACGGACAGCCAGTCTATATGAATCAACAACTTAGTGTCTATATTAGTCCGTTGACATCCCATACCATCCGGCCATAAACTGTCAATAGACTGTCAACGGCGGGTCGATGACAGGTTTACGGATGGAGGCCGTGTGGCCGTGGAAATGACTCTTGGGCAGGTTTTGAGCACGCTCAAACCAGGGCAGTTCATCGGTCTGGAGAAGGTCAAGCCCAGCGGCTCCTTGGGTGCCAGACGTGCACTCAACGGCTCAGTGAACTTCTTCTGGCGCTACACCATCGGGCAGAAAACCGAGCGTGTCGCCATCGGAGACTATGACCCCAGCGCGCCACCAAGGAGCGTGATGCCAGGTCCGAAGGGGTATTCGATCGCTGCGGCGGTGCGAGCTGCTCAGGACCTCGCAATCAAGCACCAGCAAAACAAGACAAGCGGCGGGTATCGTGCGCTTCTCAAGGCCGAGACGCAGGCCAAGGCCGACGCCAAACGCGCCGCCTCCAAGGCGGCCGCCGATGCAGAGGCGGTGAAGGCTGCGCAGGCAGCGGCCAAAATTGCAGCCGCCCGCTACGCCCTCAGCAACTTGCTCGATGATTATTGTGACCATCTGGAAACGCTGGGTCGGCGTTCGCACTACGACGCGCGCAACATCTTCCGCCATCACGTGAAGGACGCTTGGCCCAAAGTCGCCGCCCTCCCCGCCAATGAGGTAACTGCCGAGCAAATCGCCGACATGATGCGCAAGCTGATGGACGCCGGCAAGGGCCGCACAGCCAACAAGTTGCGCAGCTATGTCCGCGCCGCGTACCAGACGGCCCGGGCTGCGAAGTCGAAAGCCAGCATCCCGCTGAAGTTCAAGAGTTACGGCGTGGTGCATAACCCAGCGGCCGACACAGAGCCCGACGAGAGCCACAACAAGGCCGACAAGAATCCGCTGAACCTCGATGATCTGCGCAAGTACTGGGCCGTCATCAAGAAGGCGCCGGGATTCCCGGGTGCCGTACTGCGCCTGCACCTGCTGACGGGGGGCCAGCGCATCGTGCAACTGGTGAAACTGCGCACCGTCGATATTGGCGATGCCACGATCACGTTGTACGACGGCAAGGGCCGGCCTGGCAAACCACCCCGGCCCCACACGGTGCCATTGTTGCCCCAGGCCGACGCCGCGCTGAAGGAGTGCAAGCCCACCGGGGAATACGCGCTGTCGACGACCGCGGGAACGAAACCGTTGGCGGCAACGACCTTGAGTCGCTGGGCGCAGGACCTGGCCGTTGCGATCCCGGAGTTCCAGGCCAAAGGGATCAGGTCCGGCGTCGAGACGCTGCTGGCAAGCCAGAAGGTGTCGAAGGACATACGGGGCCGGCTCCAGTCGCACGGCGTATCGGGTGTGCAGGCGCGGCACTACGACGGTCACGAGTACATCGATGAAAAGCGCGAGGCACTCGACGCGCTGTACCTGAACCTGACGCGCAAAGCGCCTGCCAAGGCCGTCGCGCACAAGGCCACGGCCAACAACAGAACACGCAGCCGTGCGCCTTGATACACACGACTGAATGCAGTCGGCAGCTGGTTACGGTGTCAGAAGCTGGAACTGCACGCGCGAGCGTTCGAACGCGTTGCAGGCTTTCAGCTTCTCAATCACCCCATCCAGACTCTGATAGTCGAATGCTGCCGTCCAGCCCTGGATTTTTTGCATGGCGGCAATGAACGGCACCGGATTGCCCGATCTCGACAACACCCGCAGGCAATCAAGATATTCCTCGCGAAAGAGCGTCGGAATGATGATGCGGCAAGCGCCAACCACCGAAAGCTCGGCGTTCATGACAAGACGTGCCAGCCGGCCGTTACCGTCCGTGAAGGGATGGACTTCGGACACCAGAAACATCGCCAGCAAGGCGCGCGCCGTGCCGGCGGGCACGGAGGGCAGGATTCTGGAGCCTTCTATCAGTGTGCCGCGAACGAGCTTGGGGTCAACGAACTCCGTGTTTCCCGCCCGGTTCGCGTGGACCTTGAATTCGCCTGGACTGACCTCGGGGCGTTCGGCCATCTGGTCGGCGTGCCGTGCCCGCAATTGCGCCAGCACGGGCTCACCCGATGATAGCGTCTGGTTCACCCAAGCAGGACTTACGGCCTGGCGGAATACCCCGATAACGTCGTGCGAGTCCTTGGGACGCTGCTCGATCGGCTTTCCTTCCAGCACGAAGCCCCTGGCTTCTTGCACGTCGAACTCGGTTCCCTCGATGAAGTTCGAAAAATAGGACTCCAGGAAAGCGAAATTGGCACGGGCCTGGTTTGTGGGCGTGACCGTGACGGGTTCCCGAAGGGGGATGGTGCGAAGTTCCGCAGCCAGTTTTTCGATGAGTGCGAGCCGGTCAGGGTCGTACGGTGCTGCGGCAGTGCGGGCTTTGCCCGCCACAGTTTTCAGTTTGGAGGCGCGTGTTCCCAAAATACTGCCGATCAGTGAGTCCAGTTCCAGAAACTCCTTGTGAAAACCAAGCGATGGCGCCAAACCGCGGGCGGCTTCACGCAGGCCAGACAGCGCGTCGTCTCCACGCGAATCGCCAATGGTCAGCAAGCGGGCTTCTACCGCCTCTCGACCTGCCGATTTTTTCACGGGGCCTCGGCTTTGCGTCAGGTTCTCCAGCAACAGGCGTGGCTCGGAGGGAAAGTAAAGGTCTTTGCCTTGCATGGGCATGTCGCCCGCCTGCCTGGCTGCACCCTTCAGAAGGGAAACCGTCAAGCCGGGTAGTTCAACGGTTCTGGGATATGTATGGCTCAGGTACACCAAGCCATCGGTGGGGAGCCCTCCGTCAAAGGCGCTGCGGTAGCCGTAGATGGCGCCCGGGAAAAGGGCTGCAAGCACGCGGATGCGGTCACGCGCGATGAGCGCAGGCCATTCGGTTGACGGCCGGCTGGTGGCGATGCCCTTGGCCAGCAGGGTAAGCTCGCCCGCCTTGAGACTGCGCTGGACAGCTCTGGTTTGGGCGCTGTTCAACTCCGCATAAAGCAGGAGCGCGTCATCCTGCACTGTCGCGATTTTCGCAGTCAATTTCTCACGCCCCTTATGAATGTCGTATTTTTGATTGCTAATTCTACATAAATGTCGCTTAAATGAGGAATAAGGATGGGAAATTCAGGGGATAGTAAATCCAACCACCCGAGCCCAGATATCGTCCCTGCAGCCACCCTCAATACCCGCACGCTGCCTGCGCCGCCACGACCACTGGGCTTCACCTGGTCCTGATGCTGCGCTTGACCGGGCCATTTGGGGCGACCGGGAGCCCGACCAGCACGGCCCGCCCCACGGTGCGCGTTTGCATCGGCATCGCCGGTGTGCGCGTTCACCACTCAGTGCGCTGATCAAACACGTCCTCGGGCGCTGTCTGGGCTGACTCGCCCCAGTCCGGGTCGATTGGGGCCCCCT
>JANNDB010000627.1:0-14603 GCA_031387285.1 Betaproteobacteria bacterium
GATTCGCGCTCCAGTTTTTCCTTGGCAACAATCTCCTCCTTGGGGGCGATCCAGAGCACGTTGCCCGTTTTTCTGACACCCAGCCCTTTGGCTTGCAGGATGATCTCAAGGGCCTGGTCCCACGGCACGTCCTGCAGGCGCAGCGTGACGCCACCGGTCACCGAATCGGATGTGACAATATTGAAGTTGGTGAAGTCTGCAATCACCTGCAACAGGGAACGTACTTCAATGTTCTGGAAGTTGAGCGAGAGTTTCTGGCCGGTATACCCGGGGCCCTGCGTCAACTTGGTGGGATCGACCTTGACGGGCTTGACCTCCAGAACGAACTGGTCGTCGCTCTGGTAAGCACTGTGTACCCAGACGCCGCGCGGCTCGATCACCATACGAACCCGGTCCCCGGTCTGGAAAGTCGTAACGGACTGAATCGGTGTACCGAAGTCGGTCACGTCAAGGCGCCGGCGCAGCCCCTCAGGCAAGGTGGACTTCAGAAATTCAACCACCACGTTCTGGCCCTGGACGCGTACGTCCACACCCACCTGATTGTTCGGCAGCGCGACCACGACACGTCCGGCGCCATCCGCGCCGCGGCGGAAATCAAGGTCCTTGATGGGCAGGCTGTCCCGGTTGCGGCTTTCCGCAAATACGGTAGAGGCCGCCGGCGCAGCGACCGCGCCGGCCACCGGGTCGAGCACCACCATGAGCGACTTGCCCTGCAACGTAGCCTTGTACGCGGTGGCAGCCTTGAGATTCAGCACGACACGGGTCCGGTCACCGGCCTGCACCACGCTGACCGAGCGCAGGTTGCCCTGGTTGATTTCCACCGTGGAGCGGCCCATCCCGTTGGCGACGCCAGGGAAGTCGAGCGCGATGCGCGCCGGGGTCTGGATCGAGAACCCGGTGGGAACCGCGCTCAGCGCTTGCGACAGATCAATGCGAACCACCTCCGCACCACCTTGAACCGAGCCCGTGACGGCTTCAATACTGGTCTGCGCATGCGACACCAGAGGAGCCAGCGCCAAGGACAGGCCCAGCAAAAGTGCTCGCCACTGGCCCGACGCCGACCACCCGTTCTGATTTTTCATTTTGACCTCTCTTGAAGTTGCAGTAACGCCGTGCGCTCAATCCACTCGCCCACAGCGTCTTGCACGATCTCTCGAAGCGCAACCTCTGTCTCGTTGATCTTTGTCACCCGCCCGTAGTTCTGTCCAAGATAGTCACCTGGCCGAACCTGATAGAGAAGGTTATTCACCTTGACCAATGCCACCGGCTGGCCTGCCCTGACCATGCTGCCGACCAAAGCCATCGCATCGAGCGGGAATGCCTCCAGCGCCTGCTTGCGCCGCGCCAGCTCAGGCGCCACGAGCGCAGCATTCGACGTCGCCTGGGTGGAGTCCCGGTTGAGCGCCTGCGCGAGCTTTTCCTTGCTGAAAGGCTCCACCATGCCAACCGGCGCGTAGCCCTGAGGCTTGAAAACCTTGGGCTCGGGAATCGGAACCACCTTGGGGCGCGCCTGGCTGCGCTGCTCCGTCATCCACTTCTGCAGCTCGTCTGCGTTGCTGCCACCGCAAGCGGATAACACGCCTGCCAAAACAACCACGCCCAGCACGCGCAAGGTCGTCATTTCTTGGCTCCCTTGGCGGCAGGCACCGCTTTGCGCTGAGCGGCTACTTCGCTGGCATCCAGGTACCGGAAGGTCTTGGCGGTGGCGTCCATGGTCAGCGTTCCGTCCGCCTTGGGTGTCACCGCCAGATTGTTGAGCGTGACGATGCGTGAAAGGTTGGCTATATCCGAGGCGAAGGCGCCGATGTCATGGTATTTGCCAGTTACACGCAAGGTGATCGGCAATTCGGCGTAATAGTCCCTAACCACCACCTGCCCCGGTCGGAACAGGTCAAACTGCAGGCTGCGCCCGAGACCGGCCTGATTGATGTCAGACAGCAATGCGTCCATTTCGGCCTTGCTGGGAAGCTGCTTCTCCAACTGCGTCACGTATTGCAGGACTTGTTCACGCTGCTTCTTGAGCACTTCGAGGTTGACGGCCTTGGCCAATTTGATCTTGTAGTCCTCGCGCAGCTTGACCTCGGTCGCCCGCTCGGTCTCGAGTTCGGCCTCCGAATTGGTGAGCACACCAAACCACAGGGCCACCACGACCGCAATCGCCATGGCGACAAAGGCGCAGTAGCGTGGCACAGCGGGCCACATTGACGGATCCCTTGGATCCAGCCCCCGGAACTGCGCTGCGACTTTCTCCTGCAACGCCGCAAAATCAATATTCTTTGTTGCCATGAGGTTGTGCCCGCTACTTCTTGACTGGCGCCGGTCCCGGCGCGGCCGGCGCGACGGCGTTGGCACCGGGGGCCGGTGCCAGTTTTTCGGCTTCGCTGGCGCGCATCAGCTGTACACGCATCGTGAAGTTCGAGACGCGTTTTATTTCGCGCGGCGACAGCGTGACCGTGCCCGCGACGATTTCCACCAGCTCCGGACGCGAGAACCAGGGAGTATTTTTCGCCAGGTTGCGCAACAACTCGGACACGCGCTCATTGGACTGGGCGACGCCCAGCAGCGTCACGTTCTGGTTTTCCTGGCGCATGGACGCGATGTAGACACCGTCCGGCAGTTGCTTGGCAAGTTCGGTCATCAGATGGACCGGCACGTTGCGATCTGCCTGCAGGTCTTCCACCGCCTGCTGGCGCGCGCGCAAACCAGCGATTTCTGTCTCCAGCGTCGCAATGTCCTTGATCTGACCTTCGAGGCGCTTGATCTCACTCTGCAACAGCCGGTTTTGCGTTTGCTGGTCCGAGATGCGGGCCTGGAACCAGAGATAAATTGCACCGGAAATCACAAGGCCGACGACAAAGGCTGCCGCCAGGCTGGCATAGAACACGTCCCGACGCAGTTTTCGTGCAGCCTCCCGGTGCGGGAGCAGGTTGATCAGAATCACCGTGAGAACCTCCGCAATGCCAGGCCGCAGGAGGTCAGGTACGACGGCGCTTCCCGGGTCATTTTCTTGAGGCGAACTCCGTCCCCAATTTCCATTCCGTCAAACGGGTTTACCAGGCTGCAACTGAACGACGTCTGCTTGGTGACCGCGGCAGTAAGGCCCGGCAAGGCGGCAGAGCCCCCGGCCAGCATGATGTGATCGACCTTGTTATGCGGCGTACTGGTGAAGAAAAACTGCAAGGCGCGGCCGATCTCCTGCACCATGCTTTCCACGAACGGGCGCAACACACTGGCGTCGTAATCTTCCGGCAGCTCACCGCTGCGCTTCTTGCTTTCAGCCTCTTCGGGCGAAAACCCGTATTGGCGCACGATCAGCTGGGTAAGTTGCGCGCCACCGAAGGCCTGGTCGCGGTCATACAACACTTCCTGATCGCGTATCACCTGCATGCTGGTGGTCAGTGCACCAATCTCAAACAGGGCGACGATCGTGCCGACCCCCTTGTTCGGCAGACCTTCAATCAGGCGTGCGGTGGCCAGCCGGGAAGCATAGGACTCCACATCCACCACCACCGGCTTGAGTCCGGCCGCTTCCGCCAATCCCTGAATGTCCTGCACCTTTTCCCGGCGTGAGGCCGCGATCAGCACATCCAGATCACCAACCGACGAACTGCTTGGGCCCACGACACAGAAGTCCAGGCTGACTTCGTCAAGCGGGAAGGGAATGTACTGGTTCGCCTCGGCTTCAACCTGAACTTCGAGTTCAAGATCAGTCAATCCGCCTGGCAGAACAATGCGCTTGGTAATGACAGCAGAGGGCGGTAACGCCATGGCGACGCTTTTTGTCTTGGTGCCACTCTTTTTGACAAGCCGGCGGACGGCTTCGGCGACTTCGTCGAATTTCTCGACGTTTCCATCCGTGATCCAGCCGCGCTCCAGGGGTTCGATGGCGCAACGCTCGAGCACCATATTGCCAGCCTTGTCACGGCCCAGTTCGACCAGCTTGACGATGGACGAGCTAATGTCCAAACCCAGCAACGGCGCTGGTTGACGACTAAACAACGACCCCAAAGCGATCAAGGCGGTCCCCTGCTACTGGCCGATCCACAAACCGGCGAAACTTAAGAATTCACTTGAATGCTATCAGTAAGCCCCTTGTCCCGCAAAGGAATTTCCTGTTTCGCTTGACACCAAGCGTTGCCAAAAGCAGACGTTTGCCGGCCCCACGAGGGGCTTGTCGACTGCTGCGGCGGCGTTCGGGCACTTCAACGCAACAATAGCCGGGTGCTGCGCCTTCGGCTACCAACGCCGCCATTTTTATAATGGATCAGCGCCTTTGCAAGGTATTTATGCCGCCAAACCGTGACCCCACAACACCCCACCCTTCCGGCGTCCCGCGCGCAGAAGGCCAGACATGGATCTCTGCCGTGGTGTGGGTCGGGGGCTGGCTGGCCCTGTTGGCGGGCGCCGGCGTACTGGCCCTGGGGTTGACCATCGGCATTGCGCTGGCCGTGGCGTACCCCAATTTGCCCGACACGTCGGATTTGTCCAATTACCGCCCGATCCTTCCGCTGCGTGTTTTCTCCCAGGAGGGCTTGCTGATCGGGGAGTTTGGCGAGGAGCGGCGCAACCTGACGCCACTCAAGAACATCCCCAAGGTCATGATCGACGCGGTACTCGCGATCGAGGATGCCCGCTTCTATGAACACGGTGGCATTGACTACAAAGGCATGTTGCGCGCCGCTTTGGCGAATCTGGGCAACGTCAAGAGTCAGGGCGCCTCGACGATCACCATGCAGGTGGCGCGCAATGTCTACCTGTCATCCGAGAAAACCTATACCCGCAAGATTTATGAAGTGTTGCTTACGTTCAAGCTGGAACACCTGCTGACCAAGGACCAGATTCTCGAGATCTATATGAACCAGATCTTTCTGGGCCAGCGCGCATACGGTTTTGCCGCGGCCAGCGAGGCGTATTTCGACAAACCGCTGAAGGACGTGAGTATCGCCGAAGCCGCCATGCTGGCCGGCTTGCCGAAGGCACCTGCTGCCAACAACCCCATCCGCAACCCCAAAAGGGCGCGCAGCCGGCAGCTCTACATCATTGAAAGGATGGCGGACAACAATTTCATCACGGCCGCGCAGGCGGAAGCGGCCAAAAAGGAACCCCTGAAGCTCAAGTCTGGCGAGGACACGACGCGCGTGCATGCGGAATACGTCGCTGAAACAGTCCGCCAGCTGATGTTCGCCCAATATGGAAACGAAACGTATACACGCGGCCTCAACGTCTATACGACAGTGAAAGCGGCGGACCAGGACGCGGCCTACAAGGCGCTGCGCCGCGGCATCATGGATTTTGAGCGCCGCCAGATCTACCGCGGTCCGGAAAAGTTCATAGACCTGCCCAAGACGCAACAGGAGATGGACGACGCCATCGACGACGCGCTCGACGAACACCCGGACAACGGGGACGTGTTGTCGGCGGTCGTCCTGCATGCCGATGCGCGTTCCATCCGGGCGGTGCGCCAGAACGCAGAGATAGTGGAAATTTCAGGCGAAGGCCTGCGGGCGGCCCAGTCCGGCTTGTCTGACAAGGCGCCAGCGCACATCAAGATCCGCCCAGGCGCCGTGATTCGGGTCGCGCGCACGCCAAAGGGAGGATGGGAGATCACCCAGTTGCCGGAAGTCGAGGGCGCATTTGTCGCGATTGATCCGCGGGATGGAGCCATCCGCGCGATGGTGGGCGGTTTTGACTACGAGAAGAACAAGTTCAATCACGTGACCCAGGCCTGGCGTCAGCCGGGCTCCAGCTTCAAGCCGTTCATCTACTCGGCGGCACTGGAGAAGGGCTTTACCCCATCCACGGTCATCAATGATTCAGCCCTGTTCTTCGACGCTGGCGTGACCGGCGGGCAACCGTGGGAACCCAAGAATTACGACGGCAAGTTCGAAGGCCCCATGAGCATGCGGACCGGTCTTGCGAAATCCAAGAACATGGTGTCCATCCGCATACTGCAGGCCATCGGCCCCCAGTATGCGCGCGACTGGGTGACCCATTTCGGGTTCGATGAGGACAAGCACCTGCCCTACCTCACGATGGCGCTCGGCGCCGGGTCCGTCACGCCGATGCAAATGGCGACCGCGTATTCTGTTTTTGCAAACGGCGGTTACCGGGTCAATCCGTGGTTGATCAGCAAGGTGGCTGAACAACGCGGAAAGGTGCTTTCTGAAACAAAGCCGGTTGTCCCGGGCGAGTCGATGCGCGCGATTGACCCGCGCAACGCATTCATCATGACCAACCTGCTACAGGAGGTTACCCGCTCGGGCACGGCTGCACGCGCCCAGGGCACCCTGAAGCGCCCCGATCTCTATGGAAAGACGGGGACCACCAACGACTCGATGGACGCCTGGTTCGCCGGCTTTCAACCCACCGTCGCCGCCGTCACCTGGATCGGTTACGACACGCCGCGCAAGATGGGTAACAGCGCACTGGAGACCGGTGGTGGCCTGAGTCTGCCGGTGTGGATCGCCTACATGGAGCATGCGCTCAAGGGGGTACCGGTCAGTCAGTACAGCGCTCCCGAGGGCGTGGTGAACGTCGGCGGCGAGTGGTACTACGAAGAATTTTCGCGCGGCGCCGGCGTATCCAGCCTCGGCCTTGACGACAAGCCCGGTGCGGCAGGCGCCAGGGCCGACAGCCAGCCGCTGCCAGCCGCCGACGAGAAACGCAAGATTCTCGACCTGTTCCGCAACTGATCAGGCGCCAAACGCCAGTGCCAGGCCCGATTGCGTGGTGGCCTCGCTGGAGAGGCGGGCGAACAGTTCGCCCTGTCCCTTGGTGTCCTGCCACTGGCCGCCGTCGAAACGGAAGTGGAAACCGCCGGCCCGTGCGGCCAGCCAGATTTCATGCAGGGGCTTTTGCAGGTTGACCACGATCTGGCTGCCATTGGAAAACTGCAAAGTCACCATGCCACCGACGCGCTGATTGTCAATGTCAGCGTCAGTCGCTTCATTGATACGGTCACAGCAGGCCTCTATTGCTTCGAGCACCGCCTCGGCGCGATCCATGAATTCCGGGTCGGTCATTACAATTTCACCATGTTGCGCATCCTTCAAATTCTAGTCAGTGTGCTGGTGGTTGCCGCAAGCGCAGCGTGTTTTGCCGGTTGCGGGCAAAAGGGCTCACTTGTGCTGCCGACCGAGCCGGCGGCGGCGCAGCGAGCCACCCTCCCCCAGACGCTGCGCCCGGGCGCAGCCATTCCACCCGCAACGGGCGCTTCGGCGGCCACACGCACGCCATGACCGACGCTACCACCATCCCCAACCCCTTGCCTGGGCACCCACACATAGCCTACAACGCGGGCGAGTTGTGCCTGGATGGCATAGCGGTACGGGGCCTCGCCGCCAAGCACGGCACACCCTTGTTTGCCTACTCCGCGCAAGCCATTCTTGCGGCGCTCGCGTCCTACCAGCGCGGACTGGCCGGACGCCAGCACCTGATCTGTTATGCAATGAAGGCCAATTCCTCGCTGGGCATCCTGCGCCTGCTGGCGGCTGCAGGCTGCGGATTCGACATCGTCTCGGGTGGCGAACTGCAACGCGTCATGGCCGCCGGAGCCGACCCATCCAAAGTCATTTTTTCGGGCGTCGGCAAGACAGAACTTGAAATGCATGAGGCGCTCGAAGCAGGCATTGCGTGTTTCAACATCGAGAGCGAGCAGGAACTCGAGGTACTGCATGCAGTGGCCACTGCCACGGGCCGGCGCGCGCGCGTCAGCGTTCGGGTCAATCCGAACGTGGACCCGAAAACCCACCCCTATATCTCCACCGGGCTCAAAGGCAACAAGTTTGGCGTCGCCCATGAATGCACGCTGCAGACCTACCGGCGCGCCGCCACCTTGTCCGGTATTCAGGTGGTGGGTATTGACTGCCATATCGGATCGCAGATTACCCAGGAAGGCCCGTACATGGATGCCATGGACCGTATGCTCGATCTGGTGGATGCGATCGAGGCCGACGGCATTGCCATCGATCACATTGATTTCGGTGGCGGCCTGGGCATCAACTACGAAGGTACGCAACCGCCCAGCGCCGACGCGTTGTGGCACAAGCTGCTGGCCAGACTGGACGCGCGCGGTCATGGCGCAAAGAAGCTGCTGATCGAACCTGGCCGTTCCCTTGTGGGCAATGCCGGCCTGTGTGTCACCCAGGTGTTGTACCTCAAGCCCGGGGAGCAGAAGAACTTCTGCATCATCGACGCGGCGATGAACGACTTGCCGCGCCCCGCGATGTACCAGGCCTATCACGCCATCGTCCCGCTGAGCCAGCATTCCGGCGCGACCACCTCCCAGCGCTGGGAGGTGGTCGGGCCGATCTGCGAGAGCGGCGACTGGATTGGCCATGACCGCGACCTTGCCGTACAACGCGGCGATCTGCTGGCGGTGCTGTCCGCCGGCGCCTATTGCATGAGCATGGCCAGCAACTACAACTCGCGTGGCCGGGCGGCAGAAGTGATGGTGGATGGCTCCAGCGTCCAGCTGATCCGGCGTCGGGAAACCATCGAGGACCAATTGCGGCCTGAGCTGGAGAGCCTGGCTGCCGGTCGTTGAACCGCCGCCATCCGCGCAGCGCAGGTCAGTGCGCGCCGGTGCGCTTGTGGCGCTGCTTCCAGGCGTGGGTGACACGCCAGGCCAGCAGACTGCCCAGGATCAGCCCGTAGACGATCACCTCGGCATAGTTGTTCTTGCCCGAGCGCATCCAGAAAAAATGCACAACGGCCAGAACCGCCACGCCATACACCAGGCGGTGCAAGGTCTGCCAGCGCTTCGGACCCAGCGCCCGGATCGCCCGGTTGAATGAAGTCAAGGCCAGTGGCGTCAACAGCACGAAGGTGGAAAAACCGACCAGGATGAACGGCCGCTTGATGATGTCACGCGTGATGTCCGCAACGTCAAATCCCATGTCGAACCATGCATACGAAAGCAGGTGGATGGCGGCATAAAAGTACATGTAGAGGCCCAGCATGCGCCGAAACCGGGCCAGGGCAGGTGAGTGTGTCATGACCCGCAATGGTGTAACGGCCAGCACCAGACACAAGGCACGCAAGGCCCAGTCGCCGGTCGCACGCACCAGCGCCTCCGCCGGATTCGCTCCGAGCAAATCAAAGACTGCAGCAAACACCAGCCATCCGAATGGCAACAAGGCTGCCACAAATACCAGGGGCTTGGCCAAGGGGTGCCACAACAGGCCACGCCCGCGCACGGCCCCGGCCGCGGGCACCACGCCGGGCTGACCGGCTTTGGCTGCGGGGCGGGCGGCGACCGACACCAGCATCAGAAGAACTTGCGCAGATCCATGCCAGCATAGAGCTGGCCGACCTGCGCGGCATAGCCGTTGAACGGCAAGGTCTTGCGGCGCTTCGCCAACAGGCCGTCTTCTCCGATGCGGCGCTCCGTCGCCTGGCTCCAGCGCGGATGGTCAACGTCAGGATTGACGTTTGAATAAAAACCATACTCACTGGCGGCCGCCTTGTTCCAGGCCGTGGAAGGCTGCTTTTCAACAAAACGGATCTTTACCAGACTCTTGCCGCTCTTGAATCCGTATTTCCACGGAACCACCAACCGTACCGGCGCGCCATTCTGGTTGGGCAACACTTCGCCATACATGCCAAACGACAGCAGCGTCAGCGGGTGCATGGCCTCGTCCAGGCGCAGCGCCTCCACATACGGCCAGTCCAGCACTCGGGAGCCGACAAATGGCATGGTGGCCGGGTCGGCCTGCGTGACAAACTCGACGAACTTGGCGTTTCCTTGCGGCTCCACCTTCTTGATCAGCTCCGCCAGTGAATAGCCGACCCATGGAATCACCATGGACCAGCCTTCCACACAGCGCAGGCGATAGACCCGCTCTTCCTGTGCGCTGAGTTTGAGCAAATCCTCCAGCGCCAATTTTCCTGGCTTCTTCACCAAGCCCTCGATATCGACCGTCCAGGGCGTGACTTTCAGGGTGTGTGCATTCTTTGCCGGGTCACTCTTGTCAGTGCCGAACTCGTAGAAATTGTTGTACGTCGAGGCGTCCTTGTAGTCGGTCACCTTTTCCATCGTGGCCGCGCCCGCCAGCGCGGAATGCGCGCCAGCCAATGCAGCCAGCTTTCCCGGGCGCGCTGTCTGCGCCAGTGCCTGCCGCCCTGCCCACGACGCCAGCGCCGCACCAGCCGCGCCGCTGGCAAGGTGCTTGAGCACACTGCGCCGCTGCTGGTACGCGACCTGCGGGGTAATCTCGCTGGAAACAGGGTAGATGAAGCCGTTAGCGAAGGTCTTGATGATCATGGCGCATTCCTTGGGTCCACATTGGTCCCTGTGAGAGACCCGATTCTTACAAAATTCCGCTTTCTGCGTGCGCGCCAGCGTGGCGGCGGGCAGGGTTTGCGTGCGGCAACAAAAAAGGCCCCACGTCGGGGGCCCTGGTTAAAGCGGCTGGCGCAGACGGGCGTGTCAGCGAAGACCGGCCATGTAATCGGCGACCGCCTTGATTTCCTTGTCGTTGAGCTTGGCGGCAATATTCGCCATCTGCAGGTTGTTGCCGCGGCTGCCTTCACGAAATGCAGCAAGTTGCGCCACCGTGTAGTCCGCATGCTGGCCGCCCACGCGCGGGTACTGCGCCGGGATACCGGCACCGTTGGGACTGTGGCAGCCCGCACATGCGGCGATCTGGCGGTCTGCCACCCCACCGCGGTAGATCCGCTCGCCCAGTACGACCAGCGACTTGTCCTTGGCGAATCCGGTCTTGGCCGGCTTGCTGGCCAACCAGTAAGCGATGTTGCGCATATCGGCATCCGACAAGGCCGTGGCAAAACCCTTCATCACGGCATTGTTGCGCTTGCCCGACTTGAACTCCTGCAACTGCTTGACGAGGTATTGCGGGTGCTGTTGTGACAACTTTGGATTGGCTGCAATCGCGGAGTTGCCGTCGGCGCCATGGCACGCAGCGCAGACTGCCGTGTAACTGGCTTCGCCCTTGGCGAGATCCGTCTTTGCCGCTGCGGCGGTCACCGGTTGCGCGGGCTTGGCTTCCTGTGCGCCGGTCGCGCATGCCATGGTTGCCAATACAACAGCAATTAGGAGATCGGGAAGCAGCTTCATGGGGATGGTAAGGATGGGCAAAACTGCTTGATTCTACAATGTGCCCAGGGCTGTTTCCCTCCTACACAATGACTCACAAGTACCCGGATGCGCCGGCCACAACGCCAGCCGCAGCACCGGGCAGCGCAGTCGCCGCGACGACCGCCCCAGGCTGGCTGCACACCGCGCGCTTCCTGACATCGGCACCCGAACTGCATTTCCTGCCTGCGCTGGAAGTGCCCGAAATCGCGTTTGTGGGCCGCTCGAATGCCGGCAAATCCACCTGCATCAATGTGCTCACGCAGCAAAAGCAACTGGCCTTTGCCTCCCGCAAGCCAGGACGGACCCAGCACATCAACCTGTTCGCGCTCGGCAAGCAGGGTACGACCGACGCCGTGCTGGCCGACTTGCCAGGTTACGGTTATGCCGCAGTCCCCAAGCAGGACAAGATCCGCTGGCAGGCCGTGTTGGCGAACTACCTGGTGACGCGCGAGAACCTGAAGGGCGTGGTCCTATTGTGCGATCCGCGTCTGGGACTGACCGAACTTGACGAGGTGCTGCTGGACGTGATCCGTCCACGCGTGGAGCAGGGATTGCGGTTTCTGCTGGTGCTCACCAAGGCCGACAAGCTCAACCGGGCGGAGGCGAACAAGGCCCTCTCCATCGCCAGATTGCAGTCAGCCGGCGGCGAGACAGTTCTGTTTTCCGCGACCAAGCGCAACGGCGTCGCCGAAGTCAGCCAGATGCTGTGGGACTGGACCCACGCCGCAATCAGTACACCGCAGGCGACCCCGGCGGCCGCGCCTTGAACCGTTTGTGCACCCAGTAATACTGCGTCGGCGCCTCACTTATCCAGGCTTGCAGACGCTGGTTCATCAGCGCGGCATCGGCCGGCAGGTCCTGGCCGGGAAAATCGCTCCAGGCTGGGCGCACTTGCACGTCGTACCCGGTTCGCGTCATGGTGGTGGTGACAGGCACGACCTTGGCCCGGCCCAGGCTGGCAAACCGCGAGAGTGAGGTCAGCGTTGCTGCCGGCACCCCGAAAAACGGCACAAAAACCGACTCCTGCCGCGTGATGTTCATGTCCGGCAACAGGTAGAGGACCTGGCCCGCCTGCACCGCGCGCACCACAGGCTTGAGGCCGTCGTCGCGGCCAAAAAGCCGGGTCTGCCCGTAGCGTTTGCGCCCGCGCAGGATCCAGGCATCCAGTACGGGATCGGCCTGGTTCGAGTAGATGGTGACCAGCGGGCGCCCCAACTCCAATGCGAGACAGGTCCAGCCAGCATCCAGGCCGACGAAGTGGGGAGCAAACACGACCACCGGTTTGCCGTCCTGAAACTCATGCAGCGCGCCATGCAGGCGCAGCCGACTGCGCAGGACGTGCTCGGAACCGTGCCACAACCAGCTGCGGTCCAGCCAGGCCTGTGCGAAATGAACAAACACGCCGTGGGCGCAGGCACGCACCTCGTCCTCGCTCCATTGCGGAAAACACAGTTGCAGGTTGGTCCACACCACCCGCCGGCGCGCGCGCGCCAGGCCGTACAACAACCACCCGAGCAGCCAGCCCAGAAAACGCACCCAACCCAGCGGCAAGCGCGCCAGCAGGCGCATGGCAACAATTCCGGCCTGACTGATCATGGCGGCTGACCTGGATCCCGATGGGGCTGCTTGTAGCGGGCATAACCCCACAGGTACTGCGCCGGGCACTCCCGGACCAGCTGCTCCATTTCGGCGTTCACCTGGCGCGTCGCGGCATCCAGCGCGTCTGCCAGCGGCGTCGCCAGTTCCCGGAAGTGCAGGCGGTAGCCACGCCCCCAGGGCAGGCGCTCTCCCCAGAGCAGCAGCACGGTGGCGCCGGACTGCTGCGCCAGCCGCACCGAGAGCGTCATCGTGTAGGCGTCGCGGTCAAAAAAACGGGACCACAGGCCCATACCGAAGGGTGGAACCTGGTCCGGCAGCAGTCCCACCGCGAGCCCCGAGCGCAAGGCGCGCAGCATCTGGCGCACGCCGGCCAGCGTGGTGGGGGCGGTCTGCAGGCCGGGGCGGTTGCGGGTCGCTTGCATGAACCCGGCCAGCCACGCCTGGCGCGCAGGCCGGTACAACACCGTGAGCGCCCCATACCGGCTACCGTAGCGTGCAGCCACGGCTTGCGCCGTCACCTCGAAGCAGCCCATATGGGGCGTCAGGAACAACACCCCCTTGCCGTTGGCGTAGGCCTTGTCCACACAGGTATCGTTGTCCCACTCGCAGGCAACCGGCGCGCCCATCCACAGCCGCGGCAGTTCGGTGGCCATTTTCCCGGCCGCGCCGATGGCACCGCGCACCTGCCCGAAGCCATAGCCGGCTAGCGCCGAATTGGCCAGGAAGCGTCGCCGGTAGGTGGCGGAAGCCAGGAACGCGATCCAGCCCAGAAACCAGCCGCCAGCGTGCAACAACCACAGCGGCAGTGCCGCAGACCATCTGAAAAGCGTCGCCATCGATGAGTTATTATGCGGGGGTCGCCGAGTTACGGAACTACTTGCAGGGCGACACGCACCGTGCGGGGTTGCTGTTGGCAAAACCCATTGTGCCTTGTGAATCTGCTAAAGCGTTCGCCAGCGCGTCATAGCCCAGGCAACGCACCCTTAAGTGTTGATGGAGCATTGAAACCTATGGCGAACGATTTTCTCTTTACCTCCGAATCTGTCTCCGAAGGCCACCCCGACAAGGTGTCCGACCAGATCTCGGACGCAATCCTTGACGCGATTTTCGAACAGGACCCGCGCAGCCGTGTTGCCGCCGAGACCCTGTGTAATACCGGGCTGGTGGTGCTGGCCGGCGAAATCACGACCAACGCGCACGTGGACTACATCCAGGTGGCGCGCGACACGATCAAGCGGATCGGTTATGACAACACCGAGTACGGCATCGACTACAAGGGTTGTGCCGTCATGGTCTGCTACGACAAGCAGAGCAATGACATCGCCCAGGGGGTGGACCACGCCAGCGACGACCACCTCAATACCGGCGCCGGCGATCAGGGCCTGATGTTCGGTTATGCCTGCGACGAGACGCCCGAGTTGATGCCGGCGCCCATTTATTACGCACACCGTCTGGTCGAGCGCCAGGCCCAGTTGCGCAAGGATGGCCGCATGCCATTCCTGCGTCCGGACGCGAAGAGCCAGGTCACCATGCGCTACCTGGACGGCAAGCCGCACAGTATCGACACCGTTGTCCTGAGCTCGCAACATGCGCCCGAATACAGCCTGGGCCACAAGATGACCGAAGCCTTCTACGAGGCCGTGCGTGAAGAGATCATCAAGCCCGTGCTGCCCAAGGAACTGCTGACGAAGGAAACCCGCTACCTGATCAATCCGACCGGCCGATTCGTGATCGGCGGCCCCCAGGGCGACTGCGGCCTGACCGGGCGCAAGATCATCGTGGACACCTACGGCGGCGCCTGCCCGCATGGCGGCGGCGCGTTCAGCGGCAAGGACCCGACCAAAGTGGACCGCTCGGCGGCCTACGCGGCGCGTTACGTGGCCAAGAACATCGTGGCCGCCGGCCT
>JANNDB010000714.1:0-8490 GCA_031387285.1 Betaproteobacteria bacterium
GGCAATGGGATTCGTCTGGCTGTCCACGCCCGCCGCCCGTGATGCCGCCGCCAACAGTTCCCGCATCGCCGAAGTGCAGGCCGGCCGCGCCTACATGCGGCTGCAACTCAAGGCCACCGAACTCGGCCTGCAGATGCACCCCATGAGCCAGGCGCCGCAGGAGTTTGCGGAGATGCGCACCCACTACGATAGTCTGCATACGCTGCTGCTGGGAAAGCCGGCCAGCGAGGAGACGGTGCAGATGTTCTGCCGGATCGGTTATTGCGCGGTGCAACAACACACGCCGCGGCGCGCGCTGGAGGGGTTTGTGCGCGCCTGAGCGCGCCGCGCTGGCTTGCTCCTGGTCCGCGCCGCGGCGCGGGTCACGCTGCGCTGTCTGCGGGACGGGTGTCCGATTCGAGCAGCGCCAGCAGGCGTTCCAGCGCATGCTGCAGGGTTGCCTGGCGCACTGCGGCGCGGTCGCCATCGAAACGGCGGAGTTCGCAAAGCACGGCGCCCTGTATGTCCCAGGCAAACCACACGGTGCCCACCGGCTTGTCCGCGCTGCCACCGCCCGGCCCTGCCACACCGGTCACGGCTACGGTCACGTCGGCAAGTGAGCGCATGCGCGCGCCGCTGGCCATCGCGCGCACTACTGCTTCGCTGACGGCGCCAAGCCGGGCGATCACTGCACTGTCCACACCAAGCAGATCGGTCTTGGCCTGATTGGAGTAGCTCACCAGACCCCGGTCGAACCATTGGGAGGACCCGGCCAGATCCGTGCAGGCGGCGGCAATCATGCCGCCAGTGCAGCTCTCCGCAGTGGCCAGGGTCCAGCCGCGCTGCAGGAGCGCAGCGGCCAGGCGCGGCACCAGCGGGTTCAAGAAAACCTCCACAGGGCGATCAGCAGCACCGTGCAAAACGCGGCAACCAGATCGTCGAACATGATGCCAAAACCCGCCTTGGGCCAGGCGCGCGGGTCTTGCTGCATGTCTACATGGTGGAACATCTGGTCGGCCCATGCGACAGGGCCGGGTTTGACGGCGTCAAAAAAGCGAAAAAGCGCGAAGGCGACGAGCTGGCCCCAAAAGCCGGCCGGCAGCACCAGCAGCAGCACACACCAGAAGGCGGCCACTTCGTCCCAGACGATCTGCCCCGGGTCGCGCACGCGCATGTTGCGCGCGGCGACGGTGCAGGCCCACCATCCCACCGGCAGGGAAAGGCCGACCACCCACGCCAACTGGAGCGGCGACAGCCACATCTGCAGAACCGTAAAAGCCAGCCAGGCCCATAAGGTGCCAGCGGTGCCTGGGGCGAGTGGGCTCAGCCCGGCCCCGAATCCGAGCGCGATGCAGTGCGCCGGATGGGCCAGCATGAACGAGGGCGTGGGTCGCACCGGCCCTTCGTTCGCGGTGGCGACGCTGGTGGCGGGTCGAGCGCTCTCGTGCATGCGCGGATTATGGTGCAGCGCCGCACGCCTGACCTTGCGGGCGCGGGTGCGCGTGCGCAAGGGTATGCTTGCGACTTGTGCAAACTACGGTATGGCACGCCGCGCGTGGCCAGGACCTGAAAATCAAGGAGGAGACACATGTTCAAAAATGCAATCGCCACCGGTCTGGCATTGCTGCTCGGCTGCATGGGCAGCTCGTGGGCGCAGGAGAACCGGATCGATACCATCCGCTCTGACGCGCCGGAGCTTGCGCCCTACGGCAAATTCCCGATCGGGGTGAAGACGCTGCGCATGACCAATCCCAAGCAGCTCGAGATCCTCAAGGCCAAGGCCGGCGAGCCTATCCCTGTGTACGACCGGCCGTTGACGGTCGAGGTCTGGTATCCCTCCAAGGCGGGAGCAACGCAGCCCGGAGCGGGGCAGTACAAAGTGTTCACGCGCGACGGCAAGACCGAAGTCTCGCTGTACGGACGTGCTTTGCGCGACGCGGCGCCGGACGCTTCGGGCGGCCCCTATCCACTGCTGATCGTGTCGCACGGTTATCCGGGCAATCGCTTTCTGCTCAGCCACCTCGCCGAGAATCTGGCGAGCAAGGGTTACGTCGTGGCTTCGATCGACCACACCGACAGTACCTACAGCGACCAGGGCGCTTTTGGCAGCACGCTGCTGAACCGGCCGCTGGACCAGTTGTTCGTGCTGGGCGAAATGGCAAAGCTCAATGCGAGCGATCCGTCGGGAGCGCTCAAGGGCATGGTCAACGCCGACAACACCGGCTTGATCGGTTATTCCATGGGCGGTTACGGTGTCCTCAACACCATCGGCGCCGGTTTCACAGGGGCCAGCGTCGGTTTCCCCTGGGGCACGCCGAATGGTGCACTGGCGGTTCGCCAAGCGGGCAATCCGGCACACGCGGCCTCGATGGACAAGCGCATCAAGGCCGCGGTGGTCTTTGCACCATGGGGCTTCAACGCCGGTTTCTGGGATGCGAACGGCCTCTCCGGTGTGCGAATCCCGGTGTTCTTCGTCGCCGGCAGCGTGGACGATGTATCTGGTTATTCACCTGGCGTGCGCAACCTGTTCGAGGGCACCGTCAATGCGCCACGCTTTCTGCTGACCTATGAGAACGCCAACCACAACGCCGGCGCGCCGATGCCGGCACCGAAGGAAACCTGGCAGCCGGTGGCCTCGCTGAAGTTCATACCGGCCGAACACTACATTGACGCCGTCTGGGACAACGTGCGCATGAACAACATTGCGCAGCACTTTTCCACCGCCTTTCTTGCCCGTCATCTGAAGAACGACAGCACGATGGACTCCTATCTCAACCTGGTCGAGAACGCCCGCGACGGCAAGTGGTCGGCCGAGCCCAGTGGCAGCTTCAAGAGCGACCATAGCTACTGGAAAGGTTTCCCCAACCGGACCGCGGCGGGTTTGCGACTGGAACAGCGAAAGCCCTGACCGCCTTGCCGTCCGGTAACCTGCGCAGCATCCTCGCGATGCTCGCCGCCGTAGGCTTTTTCTCGTTGATGGACGCCGTGCTCAAGGCGCTCAACGCGAGTTATTCGCCGATCCAGGTGGCCGCGTTGCGTGGCCTGTCGGCCTGGCCGCTGGTATGCCTGTATGTCGTGTGGCGGCGCGAGACGCACTTGTTGCTCAAGGTGCGCTGGCCATTGCACATCTTGCGCGGCGTGATCGGCATCGCGATGCTGAGCCTGTTTGGCTATTCGCTCAAGACGCTGGGGCTGGCCGAGGCCTACACCATCTTCTTCGTCGCACCCCTGCTCATCACGATGCTGTCGATTCCGCTGCTCAAGGAGCGCGTGGCGCCCCGGCACTGGGTGGCGATTGCCGTTGGACTCGGCGGCGTGGTGATTGCGCTGCGGCCTGGCGCCGACGCGTTTTTCTCGCTGGGCGCGCTGGCGGTGCTGGCAGCGGCTGCCCTGTATGCCATCACGGCCATTGCGGGCCGTATCCTGAGCCGCACAGACGCAGCGGTGAGCCTGGTGTTCTGGGCCACCACCATGTGGGCTGTCGGTGCCACCGCATTGGCGCTGCCGCAGTGGACGGCCGTGGCATCCGCGCACTGGCCGTTGATCGCCGCGCTGGCGGTGACCGGTTTTCTTGGCCAGGTCGCCATCACCGAGGCATTCCGCCATGGGAACGCCTCGGCCGTGGCGCCGTTCGAATACACCGCGCTGGCCTGGGGCATCGCGCTGGACTGGTTGATCTGGCGCACCGTGCCCGACGGCGCCACCCTGCTGGGCGGCGTGATCATCATCGCCAGCGGCATCTATCTGATACGCAAGGAAAAAGTCAAGGACGCCACGCTGCCGCCGTGAGCCGCGCAGTAGTTTGCGGGGCGAGGGGAGCGGTGTTGCGCGCAGCAAACCCCGGTGACGCGGCCTACGCCAGCGGCACCATCGTTGCGGCATGGGTGGCGAGCGGGTCGCGCTGGGAGAAGTGCAATTGCACGCCCCCTTCGCGCAGAATCACCTGGGACGGGCCGAACGATGCGCCCCAGACCGGGTCGGCCAGATCGGGCGGCAGGGTGTGCAGGTGGCGTATGCCGGCCTGCACGATGGCGCGTGCACATTCCAGGCACGGGAAGTAGCTGCAGGCCAGCGTCGCCCCTTCGGTGGCGAAACCTGTCCGGGCCGCCGCAAAAATTGCATTGCGTTCGGCGTGTTCCTGCCACACCATGCGGCCGTTGCCGGCATGACGCTCCTCGGTGTCCTGCACGCCGTCGGGGAAGGTGTTGCAGCGGCGGATGGTGGTCTTGCCGTCGGCAGACAACAACACCGCGCCCACATGGCGCACGCGGTTCGGGCTGCTGCGTGCGGCGTTGACGGCGTGGTCAACGAGTTGCTCGGTGTCCATGGGTGCTCCTCGGGAAAAATCACGCCTCGTCAGGCGAAGTGGTCGAATGACTGGAACGCACGCTCAATGTTGCGCCCCTGGCTGTCGTGCAAACGCAGTCCGGCTTGTGCCTGCATGCAGCCGATGCGCGTCACTGGTGTGGCACTGGTGTGGCTGGCCAGTGCGACGGTGGCGCGCTGCGCCGGCGACGCGGTGAACAGCAGCTCGTAGTCGTCACCGCCGGCCAGCACCCATTGCAATACGGAGTCTGGCAATGGCGCCGGTTCGATGCCTTTCAGGTCAGCCGCCAGCAGGTGCCGCACCGCCTCGGCGTCCACGCTCGCGCCAAGCCGCGAAGCATCCAGGATATGGCCCAGATCGCCCAGCAGGCCATCACTGACATCGATCGCGGAGGAGGCGACGCCACGCAGGGCCAGGCCCAGGGCGACCCGGGGTGCCGGTTGTTCCAGGCGCAAACGAGCCTGCGCCAGCGTGGCCGCCGGCAGCGTGAGGGCGCCCCGGAAGGCCTCCAGCGCCAGGCGCGCGTCGCCCAGATGGCCACTTACATAAATGTCGTCACCGTCGCGCGCGCCCGAACGCAGCAGCGCCTGGGTCTGGCCGTTCACGACGGGCACTTCCCCAAACACCGTGATGCTGATGGTGAGGGGGCCGCGCGTGGTGTCTCCGCCGACCAGCTCGCAGGAGTAGGCGTCGGCCAGCGCAAACAGCCCGCGCGAGAACGCTTCGAGCCAGCGTTCATCGGCCGATGGCAAGGCCAGCGCGAGGGTGAAGGCGATCGGCCGCGCGCCGCAAGCGGCCAGGTCGCTCAGGTTCACGGCAAGCGCCTTGTGCCCCAGCCGTTCAGCGTCGGCGCCTGCAAAAAAGTGCCGGCCCTCGACCAGCATGTCAGTCGATACCGCGAGCTGCTGCCCCGGCTGCGGCTGCAACAGGGCGCAGTCGTCGCCGACGCCGAGTGCGGCGCGCCGCACCGGCCGCTGGAAAAAGCGCCGGATCAGGTCGAACTCGCCGATCGGCGTCACGCGCGCGGCCATACGAAGTCCAGCGGCCGATGGCGCAGCCGGTTCCAGATGGCTTCGCGGATGCGGGCGCGCTCGGTGCGCCCGGTATTGTGCGAAAGCAGAGCCAGCCGGAGCGCGCAATAGAAGCTCACCCCCAGATTCAGGGCGCCTATCAGCGGGATGGCAAGCACACATGACCAGAAAGTGCCTTCGCGCAGCACCGCCCATCCCAGGGCGGCGCATGCGGCTGCGAGCTGGCCGCTCGACAAGGTGACATGGCGCAACTCAAGCCCGAGGCCGAAGAATCCGGCGAACGCGGGGAGCAGACCGAGCAGCAGCCCCAGCGAAATATTCGATGCCAGCCCCGAGATGTTGTTGCGCAGGAAAGCTGCCCAGCGCGCTGCGCGTTGCACGCCCAGGCGCGAGGTGAAGACGGGGTTGTAACGCATGGCCGAGTCGAGGCGGTTGAACACGAACCAGTTCTCGGTCCAGCCCGCAATGATGCTGGAGGCAAACAGCACCACGCCAGTAAAGGCGGCGAACAGCAGGCAAGGTCCGAACACGGTCAATGCCTCGAACACGTGGCGCGCGCCTGCCTCGTCCAGCATCGGCGCGCCGGTCAGCATGCGCACGGCCGCCGACAACAGCAGAACGCAAGGAAACACCAACCCCACATTGCCAACAACTGCGGCGACCTGTGACCGCACCAGATTGCCGACCTCGTCGACAAAACCCTCCAGCGCGGCAACGGTGTCGATTTCCTTCAGTTTGGCGGCCATCGCCGGCGCCGTCATGGCGGGTTGCTTGGTTGCCAGCGTGAAATGCAACAACTGGATGGCGACGAAGCTGGCGGCATACACGATGCTGGACCAGAAGCCGCTCCAGAATGCTGACAGGCCGACTGCCATCACGGCAAACTTGAGCAAGGTGGTGATGGCTGTCAGCGCTCCCCCGCCGGCGGACTTGCGCAGCATGTCAACGTATTCGCTGCGGTCCCGCGTGATGTAGTGTTCACCGGTTTCGGAGCTGCGCTCGGTCACCTTCGCAGCCAGCATCGAGGAATTCGACGCAACCAGCGCCCGCAGGCTGCGCCGATCCTGGCCGACCTGCACCAGGTGCGCCACCAGCTTGACCGTGCTCTGTGGCGCACGCTCGCCCACCAGGCAGTCCATCAAGGCCCGGATGCGCAGAATGCGCTCACGCAATTGCCGGATGCGAAACACCAGGCTGACCGACACACCATGTTCGTCCAGATGGGTATAGACCGAAGCGCCGGCTGCGCGGCATGCCTCCAGTTGGGTACGCAGCTGCTGCAGGCTCTCCTCCAGCCTGGCGCGCCGTGTCGCAAGCGTCTCGGAGTCGGGCTGCAGTGCCTGCACATAGGCAACCCGCAGCGCATCTGCCGCAGCCGCCAGGGCGTGAAAAGGTGCGGACCCGCGGGCCTCGGCGCTCATGCGCAGACGCAATTCGGGAGCGAAACCGGTCGCGCGTACCTGGCTGGTGCAGATCGTGATCGCCTCCAGCAGCGTTTCCTGCCAGGAGTCAGGTGCCTGCAAGCCGGTAGTGGCCGCGGGTTCTGGCGCATGCAACAACCCGGACAGGCGCGCGAGGTGCGTGTCATTCAGCGCCAGCAGCCACTGCGTATCAAAGGCATGGGAAAACACCAGTGAAAACAGCGCGGAGGCGTCCAGCGTTTCGGGGGTGGCAGGCAGCAGGCGGTGGCGCAGGCGTTCCGCGAACTCGCTGACGAACGCGCTGCGGGAGGAGAAGCCGTAATCGGACAGCAGCATCGCCATGTCCAGTCCGGCAAACAGCGCCTGCCACCAGTCGCGCAGGCGTCGCGCCAGATCCGGCTGCACCCGGACCGCGTCGAGCAGCAGACCCAGGCGGGCCAGGGCATCGTCCACCGAGCTGCAGTCGCCGCGAATCCAGCCGAGCAACTCGAGCAGCCACAAATGGCGCTCGACGCGTGGCGCGTTCTGATCGAGTGCGCCCAGCAGTTCCGGAAGGTCACGCATCGGACGTGGCCGCACGCAGGTCAGTGCAGCGTGCGCGGACCACCACCTGCGCTCAGTGCATCGAGCACGAACATGGGAATGTCGGCGTCGAACTTCTCGCCGTCTTCGGCAACACAGAAAAAGCTTCCGTGCATGGTTCCCGTGGGTGTGCGCAGGCGCGTTCCACTGGTGTACTCGAACTTTTCGCCGGGTTGCAGCAGCGGCTGGTGACCGACCACGCCCAGCCCCTTCACTTTCTCCGTGTGGCCATTCGCGTCATTCACGTTCCAGGTGCGCGATATCAGCTGCGCCGCCACTTCGCCGGAATTTCGGATGGTGATGGTGTAGGCAAACACGAAAAGCGACTGCGCCGGCGCGGACTGGTCCGGCAGGTAACGGGGTATCACTTCGACGCGGAACTGGTACTTGGCCATGGCCCAATGCTACCTGCGAAAATGCACGCTCACCCGCCCACTCCGCCAAGACCCTGCTGCCATGACCTACCGTATTGCCCCGTCGCTGTTGTCGGCCGATTTTGCCCGCCTGGGCGAGGAGGTGCAGGCGGTAGTCGCGGCCGGCGCGGACTGGATTCATTTTGACGTGATGGACAACCATTACGTGCCCAACCTGACGTTTGGCCCGATGGTCTGCGCGGCGCTGCGTGCCCATGCGCAGACGGCCGCGGCGGTCAGGGTGCCGATCGACGTGCACCTGATGGTGCAGCCGGTCGATGCGCTGGCCGGGGCATTTGCCGACGCAGGCGCCGACCTGATCAGTTTTCATCCGGATGCCAGCGCGCATGTGCACCGCAGCATCCAGGCCATCAAGGCGCGCGGCTGCCAGGCCGGGCTGGTGTTCAACCCGGCGGCCTCCCTGGACGTGCTCGACTGGGTCATCGACGACATCGATCTGGTGCTGATCATGAGTGTCAACCCGGGATTTGGTGGCCAGAGCTTCATCGATACGGCGCTGCGCAAGATCGAGGCCGTGCGCCGGCGTATCAGCGCCTCAGGCAAGGACATCCGGCTCGAAGTCGACGGTGGCATCAAGGTGGACAACATCCGGCACGCTGCCGATGCGGGCGCGGACACCTTCGTGGCGGGCAGCGCCATCTTCGGCCAGCCGGACTACCGCGCCGTGATCGAACGCATGCGCACGGCCCTGGCCTGATGGCTTTGCTACACTGAGG
>JANNDB010000732.1:0-4176 GCA_031387285.1 Betaproteobacteria bacterium
GAACCCCGGTTCGATCGACGGCAGCGGGTGCACCGCCAGCATCAAGTACGTCGGGAAGGATAGCGTTACCGTGCCTGAGCCTGGCACGATGGCCCTGGTTGGCCTGGCACTTGCTGGCCTGGGCTTCGCCCGCCGTCGTAAATCTGCCTGAAAACGCCAGCCTGCTCCGTGGCTGCTCCTCAAAGCAGCGACTGACTCTTCAAAAAACCCGGCCTTGCCGGGTTTTTTGTTTCTGCCCTCCATTTGACGCATGGCGGCGTCACCATCTCCCCTTTTGGGCGTATGACCTGACGTGGCGGCGAACGCAGCATTGGCTGCACCATGCCCCACCTACAGACGCGCTCCGCAGCCCGCACCGTGCGCCCGGCCCATGCCGGGTTTTCCTTCGTTGAACTGCTGATCGTCCTGACCCTGGCCGGCCTGCTGCTGTCCATGGCCGTCCCGGCCTTCGCAGGCTTTCTCGCCATACAGCGCAGCAACAGCACGATCAGCCGCTTTGTGGCCAGTCTGCACCTGGCGCGCGGGGAAGCGATCAAGCGCAATGCCCGCGCCGTCGTCTGCAAATCGGCCGATGGCCTGTCCTGTTCCTCGCAGGGGGGCTGGGAGCAGGGCTGGATCGTGTTCCACGATGCCAACAACAATGCCCAGGTTGATTCGGAGGAGCAGATCGTTGCGCGGTCGTCTGCCATCGCTGAAGGCTTCCGGCTATCCGGAAACAAGCCTGTCAGCAATTACGTGTCCTACAGCGCCAATGGCTCGGCCAAGCTGCTCTCGGGCGCGTTCCAGGCGGGTAGCTTTACCCTGTGCGTGCCGCCCGGTTCCGGCATCGTTGCGCAGAAGGTCATACTCAGCGGAACCGGGCGGCCCAGGGTGCAGCCCGGCCTGGCCGGCGACTGCGACTGAACGCCAGCGGGCTCAACGGCGCACTTCGTCCACCAGCGTCTTGAAGTCGTCGATGTCCTCGAAACTGCGGTACACGCTGGCAAACCGTACGTAGGCCACCTTGTCGAGTTTTTTGAGCTCGCGCATGACCAACTCGCCAATCCGGCTGGATTGCACCTCCCGCACGCCCAGATTCAGCAATTTCTCCTCGATGCGCTCAATCGCGCTGTCGACCTGCTCCGTGCTGACCGGGCGCTTGCGCAGCGCCAGATTCATGGATGCCAGCAACTTTGCCCGTTCAAACTCGATGCGCCGCCCATCCTTCTTGACGATGGACGGAAAGTTGACATCGGGCCGCTCGTAGGTCGTAAAGCGCTTTTCACAACTCGCACACTGGCGGCGGCGGCGGATGAAGTCGCCGTCTTCTGCCACCCGAGTTTCCACCACCTGGGTTTCGGGATGGCTACAAAAGGGGCATTTCATCGGGTCGCGGGCGGGCGCAGGCTGGTGCTGGCGCGAACCTCAGGATCCGACCATGGCAGTCAACCTGCCGGCAACAGGCGCTGCGACTGTGGGCGTCAACGGGGGCGCACCGGCGGGCAGCGGTTTTCCGCTGGCGACCAACTGCAAGCGTGCATGCTCGGCAAGCACCTTGCCGGCGTAACCGCCGTCGTCTTCCAGGTTGCCTGCCCCGACATAGGAACGCAAACCGCCCTCCAGCGAGCCGGCGCGGGCAATACATTCCTGCAGCACTTTCACGCCTACGCGCAGATTGGTGATGGGATCAAAGGCGGTAAGCGCGCCGCCGAAATCCTGGTACTTGTCGCCGTGCACCTTGGTCATGACCTGCATCAGGCCTTGCGCGCCCATGGCGCTCTGGGCAAACGGATTGAAGCCGGACTCCACGGCCATGATCGCCAGGATAAGGGTCGGGTCAAGCCGGGCTTTCTGCCCCAGGGCGTAGGCTTCGGAAACCAGCGCGCCCAGCGGTTCCGGGGCCACACGGTACTTCTTGCTCAACCAGTAGGCGACGCTGGCTTGCTGCTTGGGCAACTCCCGTGGGTCCACGGCGTTGGGGCGCTCCGTGGTGTCGATCAGCGGCTCCTCGGTTTCGGCGCCGCCTTGGCGTGCCTGCAACCATCCCATCAGGCGCACTTCGCCGAATTCGCGGACTTCAGGGCGCACCGTCAGGGTCAGCGCAACGAACACGACGATCAAGCCGAGCAGCGCGAAACCGTTGTGCGTTATTTCCATGAGTCCGTTGGCCACGTCGGAAAGGAAGGTTTTCACGCCTCCGCCAATGCTGCTAACCATAGTCATAAGTTTTCTCCCAGCTTCAAATGGCCCCCTGACATGCATGACAACATCAGCGCTGTGCGCTGCGCATCGGAACCGGGGGTGGCGCGTTTTCGGCCGCTGACCTGAACACACCTGTTTGCAGGATGCCGGACCAGCCATGACTCTGGCGATCCGGGTTAACCCTTGTTTTTTAGGGTGCCCGGATTTTACGGGCGGCGATATATCTGGTCAATTGTAAGAACCGTCTTTCTTATTCTGAAAAATGACGTTGTGAACTTTGATCTTGAAGCCTAGACTGGTGTTGCCCGACTCGTTGGGCATCACGCTGGTGGCATCGCTCCGGGCCCTCGGGCACTGGAATCCGAGAAGCCGGCAAACCCTGGCGGCAATCTATTGCCGCCAATGCATTGCAGGACCTTACCCTCCTGCCTTGCGCCCCAAGGCGGCATGGGCCTCGAGCCCGCCGCCGGGCCCGACAGGGCGGTGTTCGCACCCAACTGCCGGGCTCTTTTTTTTGGGGCCTGCTGATCTTTTACAGTCATTGCCATTGACGCAAGCCGCGCGACACTGAAAATCAGGCCGATGCACCGTCCTACCCTTCCCAAGAACAAATGGTTACGCGGCGTCCTGTGGTTTGTCGGCGCTGTTGCCGTGTTGTGGGCCTTGACCTGGGCTTTCATGCCGGCGTTCGTCAAGCACCAGTTGGAGAAAGCGGCCAGCGAGCAACTCGGGCGAAAAGTCAGCGTCGGCCTGATCGACTTCAAGCCCTGGACGCTGGAACTGGAGATCAACGACCTGGCCATCGCCAGCCAGGACGGCAGCACGCCCCAGTTCCGGCTCAAGCGCCTGTATGTCAATGCCGAGCTGGAGTCGCTGCTTCGCCTGGCGCCGGTGGTGGAGGCGCTGCGGGTCGAGGGGCCGCAGGTCAGCATCACGCACCTGGGCGGCGGCAAGTACGACATCGACGACGTACTGGCGCGCATTGCGACCCCGGCCACGCCAGATAGCGCCGATCCGCCGCGCTTTGCCCTGTTCAATCTGGCGCTGACCGACGGGACCATAGACTTCGATGACCGCGCAGTGGGCCGCAAACATGCGCTGCGCGGGCTGACGCTGGGGCTTCCGTTTCTGAGCAATCTGGAGTCGCGGCGGGCCGTCAAGGTTGAGCCCAAGCTGGCATTCAGCTTCAACGGCAGCCAATTCGACTCCAGCGCGCAGACCACGCCCTTCGCCCAGACTCGCAAGACCGACGCCACCATGCTGCTGCGCGACTTCGATCTCGCGCCCTACCTGCCGTACCTCCCGGCCACGCTTCCCGTACGCTTGCAGCAAGGGGTGCTCGGTGCTGATCTGAAATTGGCATTTGAGCAGCTCGACAAACCCACCGTGCGCATCACGGGCAGCTTGCAGTTGGTTGGGGTCAAGGCCGCGGATGCGAGCGGCGGGCCGCTGCTGGCGCTGGAGAGCGCAAAGCTCGTGGTGGATGACCTGCGGGTCCTCGAGCGCGTGGCCAAACTCGGCGCGCTGGAATTGACCGCGCCGCAACTGGTGCTGGGGCGTAATGCCGCTGGCCAGCTGAATCTGGCAAGTGCCCCGGCGAGCCCGCCCGTGGCCGCCCGGCCAGCCGCCGCTTCCTCGGCCCCCGTGGCAGCCGGCAACGACGGCGAATGGAACGTCGAGCTGGCCAAGCTCACGCTCACCGGGGGTGCGCTGAGCTGGTCCGATGCCACCGTTGCGCCCAAGGCGGAAGTTGCCGTTACCCAGTTTGGCGTGGAGGCATCGAATATCAGCTGGCCAGTTTCCAGGCCGGTCGAGTTCCAGGGCTCGGCGCTGCTGGCCTCGGAGGGGCAGCTGAAATTTGGGGGCACCGCCACGGATCAGGTGGCCAACGTCAAGCTCTCGCTGGCCGGCTTGCCGCTGGGGATCGCAGCGCCCTATCTCGCGCAGTTCCTGGAGCCGGCCTTGCGCGGCAAACTCAAGTCGGAACTGACGCTG
>JANNDB010000748.1:0-3975 GCA_031387285.1 Betaproteobacteria bacterium
AACTGCTGACGCTGCAATCCGGGCTGATGCAACCCCTCGCTGAAAAGACAGCCGCCTACAGCCGCCATCTGTACGAAATTGCAAGCGGTGCCTCAACCGACCTGACAAAGGCTTTTGAAGGCCAGGCAGCCGACGCACAGAGGAAGTTCATGGGTTTGGTTGACAATGCCGCCAAGAATGCCCCAGCTGGCTCCGAGGCTGCTGTTGCTGTGATGAAGAGCGCCGTGGCCGCCGCCAACAACGCCCTGGAATCAGTGCAAAAGGCTGTCAAGCAAGCGACTGAAGTGGCGGAAAGCAATTTCAATACGGTTGCGGCCAACGCGGTAAATGCCACCAAGACTGCTGGCAAGAAGCGTTGATTGACAAGTTTCATTTGAGCCAGACCAGGTTGTGGCTTTTTCGAGTCGCTCCTCTATACATCAAGGGAAAACCCTGACATACTGCCCCTGAAGGGTAACGAACAGTTTTTCTGGTTGTCTCCTCGGGTCCTTTCGAAACCTAACGGTTCAGGGATCCCTTCAAGGCCTCATCGCAAGATGGGGCCTTTTTTTGCGCTCAACGGCGAGTCCGGCTTCAGGCGACGCGGCGGTAGAGGTGGTAGTGATCGCCCAGATCCACGCCGGTTATGGCGCACTGGGCCAGTCCAGGGCAATCGAGCGGCTGATCACACGCCAACCAGGCGCCCGGCGCCAGAATTTCCCGCAACATCGGAGCCAGGTCATTTGCCAGCCGAACCGAAGCCCCCTTGTCCCCGCTGCCAACATCGGCATTGATAAAGCGCGCAGCTCCGCGATGCAAATCCCGAAAGGCGGGAATGCTTTGGCGAAAGTCGCCGAGCCGCATCTGGTCTGGAGGCGGAATGCAGTCGGGATGCGCCGCGACCTCGCGATCAAACACGTAAATGGATCGTCCAGGGAACCGATGGCGCAGGTGGTCATAGGTGCGGCCGTTGCCCAGGCCCAGTTCCAGAATGAGCCCTTCTTGCCCGGCTGATTGCGCGGCCACTGAATCAATACAGGCGCGTTGGCCCTGCATGCGCAGGATGAAAGAGTCAAGACGTGACATGGTCAGAAACTTCCACTAGGAGCGAGGCGGCCAACCAGCGACCAACCAACGCGGCATTGGCACTCTGATTGTCCTTGCCCAATTAGAATGAGGTAGTGAGCAACGATACCACCGCGCCGGCCATTGTGTCGTTGCTAGCCCTGACGATGGCGCTCGCATTCATCCTGGCTGACCGCAAGTCGCCCACCAGCCGGTCGCTTGCAGTATTCCTCAGCTTTGTCGGGCTCTCCATTGCCGTCGACGTGCTGCTGGTGATGCCCATGCGCGTCGCCTATGGCGTTGTGCGATGGGAAGGCGTGTTCGCCATACCGGAAGTTCTTGCCTTCGTTTTTGCTTATGAGTGGGTGTTGCGCGTGCGGCAGACCATTCCCGCGGGAAACCTCAATACCCGCGGTGCCGACCGCCTGCTGCGCGCGGCGCAGGGACTGGCGGGCTTTTATGGCCTCGCTTCGATCGTATTCCCCGAGCTGCGGGCTGATCACTTTCTCAACCTGACACTGGAACCGGGTGAGTCGCTTCATCCCTCGTTCTGGTTGTTCTCCGTCCCGTTGGCACTCTCCTTGACGCTGGGCACCGCGGCCACCCTTTTCACGTTGAATCGACGACCGGACCGCGCCGAAGCACGGCGCCTGATCGCTTTTGCCATCGGCGCCCCGATCATGGCCTCCTCTGTAGTCGTTCCAACCTCGGTCGCACCGCTGGCAGGCGCTGCGGGCCTTATGGTACTGTTGGTTGGCGCGGTGCAATACCACGTGACGCAGGGCCAGCGCGCCCAGTTCCTGTCCCGGTTTCTGGCGCCACAGGTCGCGGAATTGGTAACCAAGCGCGGCCTGCGCAGTGCGACAGAGGAGAAAACCCTGGAGCTATCAGTCGTCTGCTGCGACCTACGGGGCTTCACAGCATTTTCCGCGGCGACCTCCTCCAAACGCGTGATAGAAATCCTTCGCGAGTACTACGACGCGGTCGGAACGGCAGCCGCAGCGTCAGGCGGCACCATCAAGGATCAGGCAGGCGACGGCGTCCTTATTCTTGTTGGGGCACCGATTGCGTTTCCAGACCACGCCTCTCGTGCGCTGGCATTGGCGCGCCAGATCCGAACGGTCGGCATGGCGTTGACGGCCCAATGGTCCAACGAGGAGTTGCAGTTGGGTGTCGGGGTCGGCGTCGCAAGTGGATTCGTCACGGTCGGCGTCATAGGTGGCGCGTCACGACTCGAATACACCGCTGTGGGCTCTCCAGTCAACATGGCCTCACGCCTGTGCTCGGAAGCGGCGCACGGGGAGGTGCTCGTAGACTCGCGGACAGTGGAACTCGCCCGCGAGGCGGGCCATGCCGAGCTCTGGAACGACGGTAGCCTGCTGCATCTCAAAGGTTTCGCCCAGCCTGTTCAAAGCCACGTGTTGCAGGCCGCCTGACCGGCGTTTGAAACAGGGATCGGCCCCCCACCAGCACCAATTAGCGGGCTGGCGCCGAGAGAGTGGTCAGGTGTGCCGTCGTGTTGGCCAAACGCTCGGCCAGAATGCGGATCAGTTCAATCGCAGCATCGGGATTCTCCCGAACGACACTGCGCAGCAGCTCCGCCGATATCCGCAGCACCTCCAGCCGGGTCTTGGCAGTCGCGTTGGCGGTGCGCGGAACGTTCCCGAAGATGGCTATTTCTCCAATGATTTCATTGGCGCCCATCAATGCGATCACGTGCGGATTGCCGTTGGATTGGGTAACCCAAATCTCGATGGTCCCATCGATGACGACGTAACAGGCGTCGCCAGTAGCGCCGGCCTCGAATATTTTCTGACCGGCGGCATATGTCAGGCGCTCACTGCTAAAACACAGAAGCTTCTGCTTTGCAAGTGGCAGCTTGCTGAATATCCGGAATCTGCGGATCAGCTCTACTTCCTGTTCCAGGCTCATGTCATCTCTCCAGAATCGTCATCGGCCATCAAGCATCTTGTACAGATGCCCCTTGCGCTCCATCAGATCAGCGAAACTGCCGTGTTCTACCATGCGGCCATGCTCCATGAACAGAATGTGGGCAAAGCGGTTCGCAAGATCTACCCGATTGAGCACCCAGACTACCGCGCAGCCTTGCCGGCACGCCAGCACATTGGCGACCACACGATTCTGCGCGCTCGGATCCAGCACCGCTGCCGCCTGGTCCAGCACGAGAACGGCTGGCCGCTTGAGCAGGGCACGACCGATTGCGACCTTCTGGCGATCCGGCACGGACAGGCGGGTCCCGCCGGTACCCACCTGGTAGTCCAAGCCAATCATCAACACCAACGGTCGCAGGTCGAGTTCGTCCAGAATCTGGCGCGTGAGCGTACCAATCTGCGCGGCGCCACCGGCCTGGCCTGTGGCGATCTTGCCAAAAAGAATGTTGTCCTGCAGCGTTGCCGCGCCGTTGTAGCGTTCAGGATCAAAAAACTCGATCGACCCCAGCAGCGACTGCGGCAAATTGGCCGCAAACATTTGCCGCGCCTGCAGAATGCGCGACTCCAAGGCATCGTCGACCAAACCCAGGCGATGCTTGGTGACAATCAGCTTGAACGGCAGCCCGAGCAGCAGATTGCGATCCGCTTCGGCGACGCGATCCAGACTCGTGGCCGCGGCCTGCGACAGGATGTCCTTCACTTTGGGCAAATCGTCGTAGGCGATGAAACTGAAGCGCTCAAACAACTCATGGCCGGGTGGCAAGTCGCTGAACAGTTCCAGCATGGTTTCCGCCAATTTGTGGCCGACGACCAGCAAGTCCTTCGACAGACCCGTGTCATCGAGCACCTTGCGCACATACGGGTTGACGGCCAGGTTGTCGACGTCAAACGCCTTGCCGACAGGCGTACCAAACAGCAGGTTCTCCCCCATGGTCGCGTTGCGGTTGTACCGTGCCGCATCAAAGCGCTCAACCAGTTC
>JANNDB010000752.1:0-3176 GCA_031387285.1 Betaproteobacteria bacterium
CGAACTGGCCAGCAAGGGTGCCGTGATGATGAAGATGACAACCAGCACCAGCATGACATCAATCAGCGGCGTCATGTTGATGTCGCTCATCGGCGCGTCGCCCGTATGCCGCTCCAACCTGCCAAAGGCCATGCTCAGGCCCTCTCGGTATGGGTCAGCAGCAACTCGCGCAGGTCGCGTGCGAACCCCTCCAGGTCCGCTTCGATCCTGCCGATGGCCCGCCCGAGCACGTTGTAGGCCAGCACCGCCGGAATCGCCACGGCGAGGCCGGCGGCGGTCATGATCAGGGCCTCCCCGACGGGGCCGGAAATCTTGTCGATGCTGATCTGCCCGGCGTTGGATATGCCCACCAGCGCATGGTAGATGCCCCACACGGTGCCCAACAATCCCACAAACGGTGCCGTCGCGCCAACCGTTGCGAGCAGGACCTGACCGAACTGCAGCCGGTGCAATACGGCGTGCAAGGCCTGGCGCAACAGACGTGTGAGTTGTTGGGATCGGTCGCCGGCAGTGGCCAGTGTTCCGCTCTGCCCGGCCGAAGTTGCAGCCAGCAGTGGCGCGACCAGCGACTCCCGGTCGAACGCTGCCACCTTGCGCTGTCCGTCTTCCAGGTTGTGCGACTGCCAGAACGCGGCCGTGCTGCGCGCAACATCGCGCGCGGCCCTGTGCAGTAGCCAGCCCTTCCAGAAGATCACGACCCAACTGCTGACGGACATCAGCAGCAGCACAATGGCAACCAACCGGCCGACCAGGTCTCCGCTGGAGAAGAGGTTCAGGAATCCCATCAGGCCGGAACTACGCTGGCGTCGCCAAGGCCAAGGACGTCGAACATGTCGAACAAGCCGGTCCGATGCCGCGCCACAAAACGTGCCGCGCGCAGGCTTCCCTGCGCGTAAGTGGCCCGGCTGGACGACTTGTGGCTTATCTCGATGCGCTCGCCGATGCCGGCAAACAACACGGTGTGGTCACCGACGATGTCGCCGCCCCGGATCGCAGCAAAACCGATGGTGGACGCATCGCGCTCGCCGGTGATGCCCGCGCGTGACAGCACGGCACACTCCTTGAGCGTGCGGCCCTGGGCGGCGGCGATGACTTCGCCCATCTGCAGCGCGGTGCCCGAGGGGGCATCCACCTTGTGCCGATGGTGCGCTTCAATGATTTCGATGTCGTACCCTGTGGCAAGTGCCTTCGCCGCCATCTGCAGCAACTTGAGCGTGACGTTGACGCCGACACTCATGTTGGGCGCCATCATGATCGCCGTGTCGCGCGAGACGCTGCGTATTTCGTCCTTCTGCGCTTCGGACAGGCCGGTGGTTCCAATCACCATCTTGACGCCCAGCGCCCGGCAGGCTTTTGCATGCGCCAGGGTTCCTTCCGGCCTTGTGAAATCGATCAGTACATCGCTGCCTTGCAGCCCTGCATGGATATCGTGTGTGATAAGCACACCGCTGGCGTGGCCAAGGAAAGCGCTGGCGTCCGATCCAAGGGCAGCGCTGCCAGCGACGTCCAGCGCGCCGCTCAGCACGCAGTCATCGGTGGCGCGGACCGCCTCGATCAGCATGCGGCCCATGCGGCCGGAAGCTCCGGCGATACAGATTCTGAGCCTGGGGTCAGGGGTGGTCACGGGTGTGCGCACTGCTCTGAAGCCAGTGCCGCTCAGGGGGTTGTGGATTCGAGCGGCGGATAACTTGCCGGCAGCGGCGGCAGCGGCTTGGCTTCGGCGGCCTTGGCCGGGGCCGGGAAAGCCTTCAGCGCATCCTCGCTGGCTTCCAGTACCGGCACTTTGCCGGAGTGGGCGCGCCCTGCCAGTGAAGACACGAACTCGGCCTCGGTGGGCAGGGTGTCGGCGTCGAAGCGCTCCAGCGCGTCATTCTTGAAAAACACCGTCACCTTGCGCAGTTGCGGCTCTTCTCCCTTGCGTTGAAAGGAGAATACGTAGTCCCAGCGGTCTGCGTGAAAGATGCTTTGCAAAAGAGGTGTGCCCAGAACATCACGCACGACCTGCCGGCCCATGCCGACCCGCAACTGCTGGACCTGCTCGCTGGAGACAAAGTTTCCCTGCACGATGTCGATGCGGTACGGGGTCACGATGCTCGACAACCGTTGGCTGGCGCCATCGAAACTGGAGCACGCTGTCAGGCCCGCAACGAGGCATGTGAACGCCGCCGCACGGAGGCATAAGGAGACGCTTGCGGGCATCTTCAGAGGCATGGCACTATCATGGTTGCATTGTATCCGCTGCACTGCTGGCGGCTGGCCCCCTTAGAGGAAGATCCCGGTCATGGCAAACATCGACGAACTCAAGAGTACCGGACTCAAGGCGACGTTGCCGCGGCTGAAGATCCTGGAGATTTTCCAGAAGAGCGTGCTGCGCCACATGACGGCGGAAGACGTGTTCCGGGTGCTGCTGGGTGAACGATCCGACGTGGGCCTGGCCACCGTCTACCGGGTGCTGACGCAGTTCGAGCAGGCCGGTATTTTGAGCCGCAGCCATTTTGAAAGTGGCAAGGCTGTTTATGAGCTCAATGAGGGCCAGCACCACGATCACCTGGTTTGCCTGGATTGTGGACGCGTCGAGGAGTTCTATGACGCCGAAATAGAGCGGCGCCAGCAAGTGGTGGCGCAAGCCAAGGGTTTTGCAATCGCTGACCACGCGCTCAGCCTGTATGCAAATTGCGTCAAGGAAAAATGCCCGAACCGTACAGTGGCGCCGCGCGCGCCGCCTTGATTCACCCGTTATGGGTGAGTGCGCCGGGTTGCGATGGATGTTCCATGGCGTAGCGCTGGCGCTGCGCGAAATCCTGGTAGGTATCGATGCCTCGCAGTTGCAGGATGGTGTTGCGCACCGCCGCCTCCACCAACACGGCGATATTGCGCCCGGCAACCACTTGTATCACCACTTTGCGCACCGGAATACCCAGGATATCCTGGGTCAGCGGCTCATGCGGCATGCGCTCGAACTCGCGCTCCAGCGTCTCGCGCCGTACCAGGTGCACGATCAGTTTGAGCCGGATCTTGCGCCGTACCGCGGTTTCGCCAAAGATCGCACGGATATCGAGCAGGCCAATACCCCGCACTTCCAGCAGGTTTTGCAGCAGGTCGGGGCAACGCCCCTGAATCGTGGTCTGGTTGGTGCGGTAGAGGTCGACCGCGTCGTCTGCCACGAGGCCATTGCC
>JANNDB010000784.1:0-1608 GCA_031387285.1 Betaproteobacteria bacterium
GGCCGGCGTGCTGCATGCCGAGGGCTGGTACGGTACGACCACGGGCGAGGCCAAGGCCTACCTGCATATCGGACCGCAGTTCGGCACGGTGAGCCGCGTGGCGGTCAACAGCGCTATCAAGGCCTGCCGCCAGCGCGCCGATGCAGACTGGCTGGTGCTGCTGGGTTTCGGTTTCGAGAGCGATGTGGACAACCGCAACGTGAGCATGAAGGTGGGTGGCTTCGAGGTCACCAAGGTGCGCATGCACGACGACCTGATGCAGGACGGCCTTATCAAGAAAGACAAGAAGGCCGCCAGCTTCGTCACCATCGGCGAACCCGACATTGGCGTGGTGCGCAACGGCAACACTGCTCAGGTCGAGATCCGCGGGCTGGACATCTATGACCCGGTCAAGGACGAAGTCAAGGGCCGTAGCGTGGCCGACATTTCGTACTGGATGGTGGACGACGCCTACGACGGCTCGAACTTCGTGCCCACCCAGGTATTTTTCTGCGGCGGCGACGCCGACGAGTTCGACAAATTCAAGCGCGGCCTGAACAACCTTGCGCTGGCGTCGACCAAGCGCAACGCCGAACGCACGCTGAAGATTGAACTCGACGACGAGGCCTTTGAGCGGGTCTACGGCTTCCGGTCGCACCCCATCGTGTCCGCCAAGGGCAAGAAGGTGGCTGTGCGCGTGGTCAGCCAGTTCGGCGAAGAAAGCACCAAGGTCATCACGCTGTAACGGACGTCGCCATGGCGAAGAAGCCGAGCAGCCAAAGCTTTCCGCTCCCCGAGCTCCTGCCGGATTGGCAAAGTGTTCTCTCGGACGAAAGCCTGCGCGATGAAGCCGGCCCCAACGTGTTCGCCCGCGGGCAGACCTATGCCGCCAGTGGTGCGGTGCAGGAGACCGAGTTCGATTTCCCGGAGCAGGGTGCGTGTATCCGCCTGCGGGCCGCAGTCATGGGCACCCAGCGCTACACCTGCGAACTGCTGGTCAATGAAAGCGACGATTTGGAGGGCGATTGCGACTGCCCGCACGCCGAGGATGGTTACTTCTGCAAGCACCAGGTTGCGCTGGCCCTGACATTGCGGGGCTTGCTGGGCGGTGACGCACCCAAGCACGATCCCGTGGCACAAAAGAAGGTGGAGGCTGCTGCCAAGCGTGCCAGGACCCAGGCCGGCAACCGCGACAGGCTGCAGGCCTTCATCGAAGGCCAAAGCGCCACGGTTCTGGCGCAGCGACTATGGTCCTGGGCCGAGATGGACCGCGACCTGATGGCCGATCTCAAGGCCTGGGCGGCGCAGGCACAGGCCACTGACGACCCCAAGGCCATGAAATCGGTGATCTCCGACTTGCTTGCCTCCAGCGGATTTCTGAACTGGCGTGCATCCGGCGCGTACGCACGGCGCGCCGAAAAGGTGCTGCCCTTGCTGGAAAAGGTGCTGGCTTCAGATCCGGTCAATGCGCGGGCCCTGTGCGACCATGCCCTGCGCCGTCTGTACAAGGCTTGTGAGGAGGCGGATGACTCTGGCGGTGACATCGGCGGCTTGATGCACAGCTTGACGGACCTGCTGCTGCGCAGCCTGCGCCGGGCGCCGCCCCCCGCGACGTGGCTGGCGGCCTGG
>JANNDB010000822.1:0-3892 GCA_031387285.1 Betaproteobacteria bacterium
GCGGCCTGTCACGCAAGACTCGCGTGGCGGTGGGTAAGCCTGGCTTGAAAACTGCGGAACCCGCTATCCGCAGTGCTGACAGCCTCGGCGCAATCGCTCTGCCAATCGCGCGTCAAGAAGCAATGCTGAAACTACCAACTGCTGTTGCACAACACGTGAAATTGGCGCAGCATCGGCCCAGTTCAATTTCCCACTGGCTGAGTCAGCCCGGTTGATGTCCGTTACCGCATCGCCCATGCCCGCTCACGCGGGCGCCCTCGCCGGCCTCATCTCCTGAAACCCGGCGGCCGAAAGGCTGGAGATACTTGTCAACCATCGGGCACGACAAATGCCCACCCTGCCCCAACCGGCATCACAGCCGGTCCCGAGGGCCAACTGCGCCACCGATCCGGCCTGCCGGACCGAAGCGGCGACAGCCGAAGTCAAGCTGCTGCAATCCCGCCAGCGCCCTGCCCAAGCCAAACCCTGCGCCAACCGCGTCGTCACTACGCGGCGCCAGCCAGTAGTGACGACGCGCAATTTGCCCCAGCCAACAAGGACTTACATTGGCTGGCGCAATGGACAGCCCCAAGTGACGGGCTCACCGCGCGTCGAATACGCAGACCGTGCAACGCGATCTGCACCCGCCCGCTCCCCGCGAGCCATGTCAGCCCAAGCGCAATCTTGCGCACCCAGAGCCATGGGATCGATGGCTCAACCCGATGAACCGACTTGCAATAGCTAAGCGCCATCGGCGCCAATGCCGTGTGCGGCGGTGGCCAGAAAGATGACCTCGGCGCAGGACGGGAGTAGTGTCCCGTGTCCCTTGTAGTTCCCGCAACGCTTAGGCGTTCGGGGCGGACCGAAACACTTACCTGAAATCTACACACCAGCGACAAACTACGGATACCCCCAGGGCAACAGACAGACAGGAGGATGAGAAACAGAGGGGCGACGAATACGAGACATGAGGTTTGCGCTGAAGCAGCTACGCGACCCAACGCGATCGTGAGCGCGTGCTCGACCTGGTGGCCAACCAGCTTCAGGAACTCGGCTACTGGCACATGGCATCGGTGTCAACGCAGGGGCTGGAGCCGGCCGGGAACAGGACCACCTGGCACTGGCCAGCGGGTTCATGATGCTCGATGGCCTCGTGCCATCCGACCCCAGTTCACGGGACCAACCGTGGGTCGGACCCTCTGCGCCTGTCGGGGCAGGGCACGTTACAGGTGGACGGCGCCACGCCGCTTCATTGAATCACCTCGTCGGCAAGAACGGGAGATCGTGCAGCCGATCCTGGCTAGTCTCGCGGAAACCAAACTTGCTGGCATTCATGGCAAGCGGTGACCATGCAGGGTGTCGAACAAATGCACTTTGCTTGCGTCGATCTGCAGACCGATGACATCGTCGGGCCGCAGCATGGTACGACCGTGATGGACGACCACCAGCGTGGTTTCGCCGACCCGCAGCACCAGCTCCGTCTCCGCCCCGGTCGGCTCCACCACGACCACGGTCGCGTCAATACCCTGCCCTGCGGCGCTGATCACCAAGTCTCCAGGCCGGATTCCATAGTGCACCGCCTGCCCGTCTTCGGCAGATTCGGCCGTCGCCACGGGCCATTCACAGCCTTGCGCCAGCACCGCGCGCTGACCGCCCTGCCGGCGCACGGTGCCGCTGAACACGTTCATGGAAGGCGAGCCTATGAACTGGGCCACGAACAGATTCATGGGGAAGTCAAACAGGTCCAGCGGCGTCCCGATCTGCTCAATCAGGCCGTCACGCATCACGACAATGCGGTCGGCCATCGTCATCGCCTCGATCTGATCATGCGTGACATAAACTGTGGTCGTCTTCAATCGATGGTGCAGGGATTTGATCTCGGCCCGCATCGCCACGCGTAACTTGGCATCGAGATTGGACAAGGGTTCGTCAAACAGGAAGACCTTGGGATCGCGCACGATGGCGCGCCCCATGGCGACCCGCTGGCGCTGGCCGCCAGAGAGTTCGCGCGGAAAACGCTGCAGCAACGCATCGAGGCTGAGGATGCGGGCCGCGTTATCGACCCGTTCGCCGGTGAGTGTTGCGCTGGCCTTGCGCAGTTTGAGGCTGAATGCCATGTTGTCCATGACCGTCATGTGCGGATACAGCGCATAACTCTGGAACACCATCGCTATGTCGCGGTCTTTCGGTGCCAGGCCATTGACGATGCGCCCATCGATCGAAATGTCGCCGGCGGTGATCTCCTCAAGCCCCGCAAGCATTCGCAGCAAGGTGGACTTGCCACAACCGGACGGCCCGACCAGCACCACAAACTCACCGTCCGCGATGTCAAAGCTGAGTCCATTCAGGACCTTGACCTTGCCAAAGTTCTTTGCAATGTCCCGGAATCGAACCGATGCCATCGAGCCTCCCTTGTATGCTTGCAGACCGCTACCTTGAGGTCACCCAAGCGGCGCGCCGGTACGAGGCGCATATTGCCATCACACATGGGCGCACCAGCGCAAACTCCAACCAGTGTCGAGCTCTGGCAAGCACCGCCATTATGTCCAAGCCTGATTTCTGTAGGCGAAACAAACCAGAAGTCGCCGACATTTCATGTCCACTCTGATGGTCAGGGTAAGTACCCAGCTGAATCACCCGGCTGCGTCTTAAACTTGAAATGATCCGCACGACACAAGGAGACCCGATGACGAACATCACCCGCCGCACCGCGCTCGGCGCCACGGGCAGCCTCGCTCTGCTGGCGCTGAACCTGCGTGCCCAGACAGCATCGAAGATGACCTACTGGCATCACTTCACCAGCCAGGAGGAATTCAAGGGCATGCAGCGGGTAATGGACATGTTCAAACAGCGCTTCCCCGGTGTCGCGCTGACACAGGAAAACATTCCCAACCCCGAGTACATGACGAAGTTCACCGCCGCCGTGATGGCGAAGACGCGGCCCGACGTCACGATGATCACTGCCGAGCGCCTGGCCGACATGCTCGCGATGGATGGGCTGGTGGACATCACGTCGCGCGTAAATGGCTGGTCGCAGAAGGCGAATTTCCCCGCGGATCGCTGGCTCGGTGCAACGTCGAAGGGCAAGATCTACGGCGTGCCGGCCTTCACCTTTGTCGACTGGGTCTATTACCGCAAGGATTGGTTCGAGCAGGCCGGAATCGGCGGGCCACCGAAGACGCTGGATGAGTTTGTCACCGTGGCGAAGAAGCTCACCGATCCGTCCAAGAACCGCTATGGCTTCGGCATGCGTGCCGGGCCCGGCGGCGCCGCCTACATCATCGACCTGATCGAAGCGTTCGGCTCACCCTTCGTCATAGACGGCAAGAACGCGATGGACCGGGCGAAGACGCAAGCGGCGATCAAGTGGTTCTCGGATCTGCATACGGTGCACAAGGTGGTGCCGCCGAGTGCCACGAACGACGGCTTCCGCCAGATCATGGAGGGCTTCAAGACCGGCCAGACCGCGATGACCTGGCACCACACCGGCTCTCTGGTGGAGATGACGCGTGCACTCAAGCCTGCTGAGCTCGGTACGGCCGCCAAACCGGCCGGCCCGGCCGCGCGCGTCGCACGCCTGACCTACCTGTACAACGGCCTGATGAAGAAGGACGCCGAACAGGCCGCCTGGGACTGGATCAGTTTCTGGGGCGAGGCCGATCCGTCGATCGCCTTCCTCGAGGAGACCGGCTATTTCCCGGCGAACTCGCAGTTGGCACGGGATGCGCGCATCACCGGCAACCCGCTCTACAAGCCGGCTGGGGAGACACTCAGCTTCGGGCGGCTGCCGCCAAGCTTCGTCGGCTTCGCAGGCTGGTCGCAGAATGTCGTGCTACCGGAGTTCCAGTAGATCCTGGTGGGCCAGCAGAAAGCCGAGCGCGCGACCGACGCGATCCTCAGGGGCATCGACGCG
>JANNDB010000774.1:0-2328 GCA_031387285.1 Betaproteobacteria bacterium
GCACACCGGTCACCAGCTCCAGGAACAACTTGCGTTCGAACTTCAGACCTTCCTCGAAGGGAAGATCGACCGCCGCCTCGATGCAGCGGATGTTGTATTCGGGCGCGTCAAAGCCGCGGAACTTGCGGGCATTCGCCTTGCGGAACTCGGCAAAAACTTCGGGTTTGCCGCGCGACAGCGCCAGCTTGTCGTCCAGATCGCGCACCTTCTTGAGCGGCCGCTTTTCGGCCACGATACGCCGCGCAAACGCTATTGCGCCTTCGCGCAGTTTGCCTTCCTCCACCAGTTCGTCGACCAGGCCCATCTCCAGGCAGGCCTTGGCCGGGATGTGCTCACCCGATGTGACGATCTCCAGCGCGCGCGGCGCACCCACGATGCGCGGCAGGCGCTGCGTGCCACCGGCACCCGGCAACAGGCCCAGTTTGACTTCGGGCAAGCCGCATTTGGCCGACGGCACGGCGACGCGGTAGTGGCAGGCCAGAGCCACCTCGAAGCCGCCACCCAGGGCCGTGCCGTGGATCGCCGCAATCACCGGCTGGCTGGCAAACTCGATGGCGCGCAGGCTCTCTGGCAGGCTGGCGCCGGAGGGCGGTTTGCCAAAACCGGCGATGTCGGCGCCTGCGATGAAAGTGCGTCCGGCACAGATCAACACGATGGCCTGCACCGCCGGGTTGGCGCTGGCTTGCGCAATGCCCGCGGCGATACCGTCACGCACCGGGGCCGACAGCGCATTCACGGGGGGGGAATCCAGGGTGAGGATGGCGATTCCGTCTTCGATGACGAGGTCTGTGACTTCGTTGATGCTGCCCATGTGCTTGTCCTGTTCAAAAGTGAAGGCTGTGGCCGGATTGTCAGGGAGCAGCCTCGAGTTCGATCAGCAGCGTGCCGGCCGCCACCTGGGCACCGGTCTGCACCGCGATGCTCTTGACGGTGGCGTCGAACGGCGCGAACGACGGATGCTCCATCTTCATGGCTTCCAGCACCACCAGCGGCGCGCCCTTGGCCACCTGCTGGCCTGGCTCGACCTGGACCACCACGATACGCCCGGCCATGGGTGCGCGGACCAGCCCGGCGCCGGCTTTGCCACCTGCGCTGGCGCTCACCAGGGTCAGGTCTTGCAATATGGTCTGCCGGCCGGCCTGGGAGATATACAGGGTCTGGTCCTGCCAGGCGTAGGCCACGGCCGCGGCGCCCGACGCGCTGCGCACGCTCATGGCTGTGCCGTCGCATTGCGTGAGCTCGAAACTTTCCTCTTCTTCGGCGCAACGAACCAGGTAGCGGTTGGCCCCCAGCGCGTGCAGTTGCCCCTGGTGCGCGCTGCCGTCGGCGCTGAAGCGCAGCGGCACCGCCCAGGCCAGAGGCAGGACGACGCGGCGCGGGTCATGCCCGGCGCGCACGGCACGCGCCGTATACAACAACAGCGCTGCCAGGCATGGGCGCAGGCCCGCGCTGGCAGCCAGCAGTTCGTTGTTGTGGGTGGGTATGAACGCCGTGGTGGCGCCGCCGGCGACAAACACCGGGTGTTCCAGGCAACTGGCCAGGAAGGCCTGGTTGGTGCGCACGCCCAGCACCACCGAGCTGCGCAGCGCCTTCACCAGTTGCGTGATCGCCGTGTCCCGGTCCGGCCCATGGGCCACCAGCTTGGCGATCATGGAGTCGTAATACGGCGGTATCTCCATGTCCGACTGCAAGGCGTGGTCCACCCGCACGGACTGCGCGGGCTCCCAGCGCAGCAGCGCACCGCTCTGCGGCAGGAAATCCTGCGCGGCGTCTTCCGCGCACAGGCGCACTTCGATGGCGTGCCCGCCGGACTCGAAGCGCTGCAAGATGGTGTCCTGTGCGGTTTGTGGCAACGGCTCACCCTGGGCCACGCGCAACTGCCATTCGACCAGGTCATAACCGGTGAGTGCCTCGGTCACCGGATGTTCGACCTGCAGGCGCGTGTTCATCTCCATGAAATAGAAATGGTTCTGCCCATCCAGCAGGCATTCGATGGTGCCAGCACCTCGATAACCGATGGCGCGTGCGGCGGCCACCGCCATGTCGCCCATGCGCCGGCGCAGCCGCTGCCCGTCGGCACCGGCGAGTGCCGGAGAGGGCGCTTCCTCGATCAGCTTCTGATGCCGTCGCTGCACCGAACAGTCGCGTTCACCCAGATGCACGACATGGCCATGGTCGTCGGCGAAGATCTGGATCTCCACATGCCGTGGCTGAACGATGGCGCGCTCCAGCAACACGGTGGACGCGCCAAAGGCCGCCATCGCCTCGGATCTGGCACTAGCCAGGGCGGCAACAAAATCTTCGGCCCGGCCGACCAGGCGCATGCCG
>JANNDB010000913.1:0-4169 GCA_031387285.1 Betaproteobacteria bacterium
ACCTTCTCCAGCGTGGGCCGTTGAAGCACGGCTGCACAAAGATCCTGGCCTTTTCAGCGCCCGGCAGCGAAAGGAAAAAATCATGAATGCCACCATCCAAACCATGCCGTCCAATGCGGCCAATACCAAACCCCTGTGGGCCGCCGTTGGCGTCCTCGGCTTCGCCGTTGTAGCCATGGGCGCGAGCCTGGTCTATGTGCAGACCCGCCCCAGTGATGGCCATGTCGCATTGGCAGCATTGGCCGCCCCATCCGTCCTGGCCGCGAGCAACGTACCGGCGGCGGAATCCTTGAACACGCAGGAAGACCTGGTGGCGCCGCCACCCAAACCCGCTGTGGCCACCATCAAGCCGGTTCCCTTCAAGGTGCCGCCCAAGGTGATTGCACCCGCGCCGTCGGGCCCGGCAGTCGCGGCGGCTTCCCCCGCTCCCACTCCCGCCCCCGCCGTGTTGCCCAGCCCGGCCCCGGTACCCGCCATCGCCGGCACCGACGTCGGCAACGGGGCGCCCTCGGTTATTTCCAGCTCCGGCGTGATCGCCAGCCAACCCGTGGTGGTGCCCGCCAAACCCGTCTGTGCGAACTGCGGCACGGTTGAAACCGTTACCGCCGTGGAGCGCAAGGGCAACCCGAACGGCGTGGGTGCAGTGGCTGGCGGAGCGGTCGGTGCCGTCGTGGGCAATCAGATCGGCAAAGGCAGCGGCCGCACGTTTGCAACCATCCTTGGCGCCGTGGGTGGCGGCCTGGCAGGCCACATGATCGAGAAGAACGTCAAGAAAGAGACTGTCTACCAGGTGCGTGTGCGCATGGACGATGGCAGCATCCGCACCGTCGAACAGGCCAGCCTGCCCGCGGTTGGAGGCAAGGTCACGGTGGACGGCTCGGTCATGCGTTCCGCCGATGCCAGCGCGTTGCCTCCGTTGCCTGCACCGAAGGCGGCGCAGCGGACCAGCAGCCCGCGGCCTGAAACGGGCGTCTGACAAAAAGCCGGCCGCCAGCCGGCTTTTTTACATTCTGCGGTCGGCCAGTCCGTGGCTGGCGGCGTTGAATAGCGGTGTAATGGACCCACCAACCCCCGAGGAGACCCTTTCATGAAAAAACTGCTGATCACCACCTTGCTGTTCGCCGCGACCGCTGCGTGGTCACAAACCGGCGCCGTCCAGGGCGTTGCCGACAAGGCCAAGGCCGCCACTGACAAGGCCAAGGCTGCCGTAGTCGCCGTGACCATGTGCGACACCTGCGGCACCGTGCAGTCCGTCAAGAAGGAAAAACGCAAGGGGCACGGCGGGATGCTCGGCGCTGCCGGTGGCGCAGTCGCCGGCGGCTTGCTGGGCAACCAGGTCGGCAAGGGCACTGGCAACACCGTGGCCACGGTGGGTGGGGCGGTCGCCGGCGGTGTCATCGGCAACGAGGTGCAGAAGAAAATGACCAGCAAGAAGGTCTACGTCACCAGCGTCAAGATGAAAGACGGCAGCGTCAAGTCGTTCGAGCAGGAAGCGGCGCCCGCCTGGGCGGCCGGCAACGTGGTGAAGGTCGACGGCACCACGCTCATGAAGCAATAATCCAGCGCCCACGCTGAGAAGAAAGGCCTGCCGGTTCGCCCGGTAGGCCTTTTTTTCGCTTCAGGCGACCGACGGTCCCGCGCGCGTGATGCGTTGCGCCAGCATCAGCGCCGACACGCCGGCGCAACTCAGCGCCAGCATCAGCCACAGGCCGTGGCTGTAGCCGCTTTGTCGGCTCCACAGGAGCCCCATCGCCAAAGGTGCCGCGGCACGCGCCAGCGCCATCGGTACACCCAGCGCACCGTTCAGGCTGGCCACATGGTCGCGGTTCACGTACTGGGCGATCGCGGTTCCCTTGACGATCGTATTCATGCCGTTGCCCATGCCGTAGAGCAACACAAACAGCACCACCAGCACCAGGCCAGCGCCCACGTGCACAGCGCCAACCAGCGGCGCTGCAATCAGCGCGGCCAGCGCGGCGGGCAGCAGGCAGGGGATGACCCGGTTCGCCAGGTGCACGTCGAAGTGGCGTTCGAAGAAATACAACAGCGCCCGGCCGATCACCTGCAACACACCAATGCTGGCCGGCACGGCAATCACCAGGCTCTCCGCCAGGCCGTTCTCGCGCAGCATCGTCACCATGTGTGCGGGCAGGGCGGCCGTCACCGCCATCACCAGCACCATGAAGGTACCCACGAGCAGGAAGGGCGCGCTGCGCACGATGCGCGCAATGGACGCCGCAGGCGCCTGCGCCCCGCCGTGGCTGCGTCTGGTCGGAGCGCCGCGCAACAACAGCGCGTGCAGCGGCAGGCACACCAGGAACTGCAGCGCGGCAAGCCACCACAAGGCATGGCGCCAGCCAAATACGGAGATGAGCCAGGCCGACAGCGGAATGAAAACCGTGCTCGCCAACCCGCCAAGGAACGTCATGGTGATGATGGCGCGCCGGAACTCCTGCGGGAAGCGGCGCGTCACGATGGCAAATACCGGGGAATACAGCGTGGCCGCCATGCCGGCGCCCAGCGTGGCCCACACGAGGTAGAACTGCCAGCGGCTGTCGATCAGGCTGTGCAGCAGCAGGCAGCCGCCAACCAGCAGCGTGCCCAGGGTCATCACGGCGCGTTCGCGGCCGCCATCGATCAGGCGCCCGACCGGATAGGCGCACAAGCCCTCGACCAATAGCGCCAGGCTGAAGGCCACCGACGACTGGGCGCGCGTCAGCCCCAGCTCACGCTCGATCGGCTCCATCAGCAGCGCGAAGGTGTAAAAAACACTGCCCCAGGTGATGAGCTGCGCCAGCGACAGCCACAGGACAAAGCGCTGGTTGAGTGGCGGGTCAGCGGCCATGCCCGACTATCGTAAGCCCCTCACACAACCCCATTGGCGCGCAGCGCGGCAATCGCCTGCGCATCGAGGCCCAGCTCGGCCAGCACGGCGTCTGTATGCTCCCCCAGCGCCGGGGGTGGATAACGCAGGGTGGGCGGGGTGTCCATCAGGCGCAAGGGGCTGGCCACGCCCCGCACCACACTGATTCCGTCCTGCGCAACCAGGCCGGGGGCGCGCGCCTGGCTTACCACCAGAGCGCGCGCCTTCACCTGTTCGTCGGCAAACGCCTGGCCGACGTCGTTGATGGGCCCGCACGGAACGGCCTTGTCTTCCAGCAGCGTTATCCAGTCGGCCGTGCTGCGCGTACGCGTGACCGTCTCCATCAGGGGAATCAGCGTGTCGCGGTTCGTCACCCGTCCCGCCATGCCGGCAAAGCGCGGATCCGCACTCCACTCCGGGCGGCCTGCGGCGTGACAGAAGCGGCTGAACTGGCCATCATTTCCGATTGCCAACAGCACCGAGCCATCGAGCGTGGGAAAGTCCTGGTAGGGCGCCAGGCTGGGGTGGCTGTTTCCCTGGCGCAACGGGATCTTGCCGGTGTTGAGGTATCCGCCGCCCTGATTGGCCAGCACCGCCATGCCCACATCGAGCAGGGCCATGTCGATTTGTTGTCCAAGCCCGGTGCGGTTGCGCACTTCGAGCGCGGCGAGGATGGCGCTGCATGCGTAGACGCCGGTGAACAGGTCGGTCAGTGCCACCCCCACGCGCTGCGGTCCGCCGCCGGGCTGGCCCTCAGCACGGCCGGTGATGCTCATCATGCCGCTCATGGCCTGGATCATCAGGTCGTAACCCGCGCGTTCGGCATATGGCCCGCTCTGGCCAAATCCGGTGACAGAGCAATAGATCAGGCGCGGGTTGACCTTCTTGAGGCTCGCGTAGTCCAGCCCGTAGTGCGCGAGTCCGCCGACCTTGAAGTTCTCCACCAGGATGTCGCTGCGCTCGGCCATCTGCCGCACCAGCGCCTGCCCGCGCGGGTCGGACAGGTTGAGCGTGATCGAGCGCTTGTTGCGGTTGGTGCAGGTGAAGTAGGCGGCCTGATCGGTCGCGTTGCCCTGGTCGTCCTGCATGAACGGCGGGCCCCAATGGCGCGTGTCGTCACCTTCGCCGGGGCGCTCGACCTTGATCACATCCGCCCCCAGGTCAGCCAGCATCTGGGCGCACCAGGGGCCGGCCAATACGCGGGAGAGGTCCAGTACCTTGAGATGGGACAAGGCGCCAGTGGAAGGGGAAGAGGTCTGGTTCATTGGAATCTACCGTTTGAAGGGTCTGGCTCAGGGACGCAGCG
>JANNDB010000790.1:0-2115 GCA_031387285.1 Betaproteobacteria bacterium
CGAGCACGGCGCGCACGGCCAGTTCGAAGCCGTCGAACGCGCCGGGCACACGCAAGCCGTCCCCCAGCGGGAATGAGTCGTGCAGCACAGCATTGATGGCTTGCGGGTCGGCGTCCAGATCAAATACCTGGCGCACGCGCCGGATCACCAGTGGCAGGGCCTCGCGCAGCGAATCACTCACGCGCAGCAGCAACTGGTTGCGCTGCGGCTCGAAATGCACGGCCAGCCAGCCGGCGTGGGTGCGGCCCGGCGTCTGCAGGCGCAGCGTGCGTAATACCGTCGGCGCTGCGCCGCTGTCGTCCACATGCTCCACGGAGCGGATGGAGCGCTGCTGCAGGAAGCGACCCAGCGCCTGCAGGTCATACGGCGGCCGATACCCCAGGCGCACCACGCTGCCCTGGCCCGGCGTGTGTTCGGCGCCGGCCTTGCGCAGCTGGGTCGGGTTCAGACGGTAGTGCGCCACGAAAGCCGCGTTGAAGCGGCGCACGCTCGCAAAACCGCTGGCAAGCGCCACCTGGGTGACCGGCAGATCGGTATCGGTCAGCAACTGCTTGGCAGTCAGCAGGCGGCGCGTCTGCAGGTACTGCATGGGCGACACGCCGAGCTGGGCTTCGAAGATGCGCCGTACATGGCGGTCGCTGATGCCCATCCGGGCCGCCAGCGCCTGCACCGAGGGGTCGGTCTCGCCCCAGTCCTGCGGCGCGTCAAGCAAGCGCGCCGCCAGTTGCGCCAGGATAGTCGATGCGGCCTGGATCGACCACACCAGCGAACTCGGCGCCAGCTCGGGCCGGCAGCGCCGGCAGGGCCGGAATCCGGCACCTTCGGCGTTCGCCGGATGCTGGAAGAAGCGGCAGTTCTCGCGGCGGGGTGTCTTCACGCTGCAGATCGGCCGGCAGTAGATACCGGTCGAGGTGACGCCAGTGAAGAAGCGCCCGTCAAACCGGGCGTCACGGGCCTTCAGGGCAAGGTAGCAGCTGTCCTGCTCGGCGTTGGTGGAGACGTTGACCATGGATGCATGGTACGCCGCCGGGCGGGATGGACTAGCCGTTTCCGGACATGTTCATCGTGTGCCCGAAAGTCGATCGCGAAGGCGCTTTTGACGACGGCTTAGGATGGGGGCTTTCGCCTCTGGAGTCCGCACCATGGCCGACTGGAACCCCGCCCTGTATTCGCGTTTCGAGGACGAACGCACACGGCCCGCCGTCGAGCTTTTGGCCCGGGTCCCGCTGGATGCTCCGCGCACGGTCGTGGACCTCGGTTGTGGCCCCGGCAATTCCACCGAACTGCTGGCGCGGCGTTATCCAGCCGCCCGCACCATCGGCACCGACTTGTCTGAGGCGATGCTGGCGAGCGCCCGCAAGCGCCTGCCGGACGTGGCCTTCGAGCTGAGCGACATCACGACCTGGTCACCCGCCGCGCCGGTCGATCTGGTGTATGCCAACGCGGCCTTGCAGTGGATACCGCAACACGAGACGCTGCTGCCCCGCCTGCTGGGCTGTGTTGCACCCGGCGGCGTGCTGGCCGTGCAGATGCCCGACAACCTGGACGAACCTAGCCACCGGCTGATGCGCGAAACCGCCGCCGAGCCGCGTTTTGCAGCCGCCATTGGCGATGTGGCGAACCTGCGCGCCCGCATCCTGGATGCGCAGACATACTACGACCTGCTGGTCGGTGAAGCGGACGTGGACATCTGGCGCACCACCTATTACCACCGCATGGACGACGCTGCGGCCATCGTGCAGTGGCTGCGCGCGACCGGCCTGCGGGTGTTCCTGGACCCGCTGTCCGACGAAGCGCAGGTGCAATTTCTGCGCGCCTATGAGCAGCGCATCGAAGAAGCCTACCCGGCGCGCGCGGATGGCAAGCGCTTGCTGGCGTTCCCGCGCTTGTTCATCGTGGCGCGGCGGCGAGTTTCTTGAAGGTAGCGCCCACGGCAACACTGCGCGGGCGCCCGTCGGTGTGCTTTGGCTTTTGGCAGGGGCAGGGCTGCGTACTCGCGTTCTCCGGCTCACGCTCGCGGACGGCGTCGACCAGCCCGCCATGGCCACCCCATCAACACAGTGTGGAGCAGGGAATGGGCAGCGGCAACCGCGAATGGAGCCTGCGCCCGCGAGC
>JANNDB010000948.1:0-4843 GCA_031387285.1 Betaproteobacteria bacterium
ATGGCCAGATCGATATCCAGCAGGACTTGTGCATCGGCTGAGTCAGGCGCGCAGTCGTGCCGTGTGACCATGATGAGGGCGTGCACCCGTTGCGCCGATTCCGGATCCACACCCGCCGCCAGCAGCACCGCGCGCGCCCAGTCGGCGCTGCGCTGTTCGTTGTCACTGCGGCCGATGTCGTAGATCGCGTCATGGAACCACAGCGCCATCTGCACCTCATGGGGCCGTTCGGACACCGCCTGCAGGCGCGGGAAGTGGCGCAGGCAGGCGTTCAGATGTTCCGTGCCGTGGTATTTGCGATGTGGCTCAGCCCAGCGCGCCAGCAACTGCGCCAGCAACTGCGGATCACCCTCGTGCAGCCCGAACGCCTGCCACAACTGGCGCCAGGCCATCGCGTGGTCCAGAGCAACACCCGCCGGGTTCACGCCTGTACCCAGGCCTCGCTGCGCCGCCACAACTCGGCTGCCTTGGTGGCTTCCTGCCCCAGGCTGCTGGGCGCGCGTTGACGGCACTTGTCGTAATACAACCCGCTGTCGTTGGCTACCTCGGGTGAGGTCGCGCAGTACAGCGTGGTGCGAGCGCCTTCCTCGGTGTTGATCATGCGCAATTTGACCAAAGCCCGAAACGGCCACGGAACCGAGCGCCAGATGTCGGAGGCCACCACGCCTGGATGCAGGGCATAGGTGTTCACGCCGCTGCCGGCCAGGCGGCGGCCGAGCTCGGCGCTGAACCACACGTTGGCCAGTTTCGAGGCTGCGTACTCCGCGATCGCGGTGCGCGTGCGCGTAGGTTGCCGCACCGCGTCCCAGTCGATCCCGTCGGTGCGAATGTGCGCGCGGCTGGCGACGGTGACGATGCGCGCCGGCGCCGACGCCTTGAGGCGTTCGAGCAGCAATTGCGTGAGCAGGAAGTGCCCCATATGGTTCACGCCGAACGCGAGTTCGAAGCCCGACGTGGTGAAGCCCCGCGTGCCGGCCAGGCCGGCGTTGTTGATCAACAGGTGCAGGGGAAGGTCGCGCGCGAGAAAGCCCGCTGCGCAACGGCGGACGGAGGCAAAGTCACCGAGGTCGATGGACAGCGCCTCCACCTGCGCGAACGGAGCGGCGGCACGGATATGCGCCAGCGCCGGTTGCGCGCGCTCGGCCGAACGGCAGGCGATAAAGACATGCAGGTCCTGGCGCGCCAGTTCCCGTGCGGTGACCAGGCCGATGCCGGTGTTGGCGCCGGTGATCAGCGCCACACGGCCGGCCAGCGGCGTACGGGTTGTCTGGTTCATGGGCGGACGGCCTTGTGCGAAATAACGATGGCGATGCCGCCAAGTATCGCGCCCGAAGTGATCAACAGGCGCAAGCTCAGCCCTTCGCCCAGCAGCAGTACGCCACCCAACGCCGTGATCACGGGCACGCTGAGTTGCACGGTAGCGGCACTCGTCGCCTGCAAGCCGCGCAACGCGGTGTACCAGACGGCGTAGCCCAGGCCCGAAGCGAGCGCCCCCGACAACACCGCGCAGACCATGCCGATGCGGTCCGGCACCAGCCACGGCCAGCTGAGCAGCCCCAGCAACACGGCCAATGGAACGGCGCGCAGGAAGTTGCCGGCGGTGGCCTGGGTCGGATCGCCGGATCCCTTGGCACGCAGGGAATAGACGCCCCAGGCCACGCCTGCACCGAGCATCAGCACGGCGCCGCCCAGGGGCGGGGCGGACAGGCCGGGTACCAGCAGTCCCGCCAGCCCCCCGAATGCGAGCACGAGCCCGCCAAGCTGCATCGCTGCAAGGCGTTCACCGCGCCATAGCCCCCACGAGATCATGGTTGCCTGCACGGCGCCAAAGAGCAGCAAGGCTCCGGTGGCGGCAGTCAGGCTGATGTAGGCGTACGAGAATCCCGCGGCATAGACGAACAGCGCCAATGCAGACGGCCAACTGCCCAGCGCCCTGGAGGCCGCGCCACGACTGCGTACGATCAACCACAGCACCAGCGCACCCGAGAGCAGCCTTATGGTCGTGAAGCTCGCCGGGTCGATGCTGGTTTCCTTGAGCGCCAGGCGGCACAAAAGCGAATTCCCGGCGAAGGCCAGCATGGCGAACGCGGTGGTCAGAAAGACGGTTGCTGCTGGTCGACCGGGCTTGCTCGTCATGGGGTTCGCGCGGCGTCCGGCAAAGTGCTGCCGTCAGGCGAAAGTGATCCAGTCAGCATATTGCGCGGCGTCCAGATGTGGCAATGTGTTGTACGTAATGAGTGTGTGGCGCTTCGGGTTGAACACAAACTCCGTGACCGAGCTGTTGCGGATGCGCAGGTTCAGTTCGATCGTCATCTCGGGTGTGGTGCCCAGGATGTGCCCGACCGCGGTGGAGATCGGGCCGCCGCTGGACACCAGCAACACGTTGCCGTCATGGTTCTTGCGCACATGGTCGAGAGCGCTGGTGATGCCGTGTACGAAGTCGGTGTAGCTGGGCATGCCCTTGGGGCTGACGACGCCATTCATCCATTGCGTGAGCCCGTCGCGCAGCACGCGGAAATGGTGGCGATAAGCCTCGGGTGAGTCGGCTTTGGGCAGCGGCTCCGGATGGATCGCCGCTATCACTGCGGCGCTGTCGTATTCATTGAGCCCCGGCCACTGCAGGGCTTCCACCGCCTGGCCCGACCCTGCGAGTATTCCCGCAAGCGTCTGGGTCTGGCGGCGCAGGGTTCCGCTGAGGGCGGCTTCGAACTGCAGCCCTTTTTGCGCAAAGTATTCGCCCAGCCTCACACTCTGTTGCTGCCCGAGGGCGCTGAGCTGGTCATAGTTGGCAGCGCCAAACGAGGCCTGGCCATGGCGTACAAGATAGAGCGTTCCCATTGGCCCATTGTGGTGGCGCGCGAGCGCGCGCGCAGTCGCCCGTGGGACGCGCAGGCATGCCAAACGTCCGCTGGCCGCAAACCCATGCCAAGCACCGTGCGACGGCGCCTGCAGTCCACCAGCGAGTCTCCATGACCGTTGAAATGCCGGGTCGGCCAGCGCCGTCCGCCAGGCGTTCCGTGGGACACGAACACGATGGGCCTGTATTGTTCCTGTGCGAACCGCGTCAAGGCGCGAGCGGGCCATGCAGGTCCACATGGCACAGGTACAGGCGCAGGTCGAATTCGATCTGGTGGTAGTCCGGCTCCATGTAGACGCACAGTTGATAAAACGCCTTGTCATGTGCGCGTTCCTTGAGGTGGGCGAGTTCGTGCACCACGATCATGCGCAGAAACGCCGCGGGCGTTTCCTTGAACAGCGACGCGATGCGAATCTCGCGTTTGCTCCTGAGCTTGCTGCCCTGCACCCGCGCAACCGTGGTGTGCGTGCCCAGGGCATGCTGGATGATCTGCAGCTTGCTGTCAAAGGCCACCTTGCTCAGCGGTTCGGCGCCCCGCATGGCGCCGTTCTTGAGTTCGAGGACGTAGTCGTACAGGGCGCGGTCGGTGCGAATGTCGTGACCGGCCGGATACCGGTCGCGCAGCCGTTGACCGAGGGCGCCGGACTCCAGCAACGGCGCCACCTGGGCCACTACGTCCGCCGGATAACCCTGCAAGTAACGCAAACTTTGTGGCAAAGCGATAGCCGGACTGCCGACCGTGGGGGGTGTGGCAGCGCCCGACCCCACGTTCACCCTTGCAACACCCGCGCGAACACGTCCGCATCCACATTTCCGCCACACAACGTGGTACCAACCACCTGGCCACGCAATGCGGTGCGCTCCTGCATGGCGGCCGCAAACGACGCAGCTCCCGCGCCTTCGGCCACGTTGTGGGTGTCCTGGAAGATTGCGCGCATGGCCTGGCCGACTTCCTGGTCGCTCACCTGGACGATGCGTTCGATATGCGGCGCCATGGTCGCCAAGGCGTCGGCTTCGGCGATGCGACAGGCCATTCCGTCGGCCAAGGCTGTCGTCACCGGCGCGGCCACCACCTTGCTGGCAGCCAGCGAATCCGCGTAGGTGGTGGCATGCGCACTGACCACACCCACAATACGCGCCGCATGGCCGAGTGCCAGTTTGGCCGCAATGGCGGCGCAGATGCCCGAGCCCAGGCCGATCGGCACATAAACCACGTCCAGCGCGGGAACAGCCTTTAGAAACTCCCACCAATAGGTGCTGACGCCGCGCACCAGCGCCACGTCGAAACTCGGAACCATGTGCCAGCCGTTGGCCTGCGCCAGCGCCAAGGCATGCTCCCGGCTCTCCTGAAAGTCGTCCCCATGTTCGATCAGGCGTGCGCCGAGCGCACGCATGGCCGCGTTCTTCTCCACCGAGTTGCCTTTGGGGACCACCACGGTACACGCCACGCCATGCGTGCGCGCCGCCCACGCGATGCTCTGCCCATGGTTGCCGCGGGTCGCGCTGATGACTGCGGCGGGCAAGCTGCCACTTTGGCGCAAGGCGTCGAAGTACGTGAGGCCGCCGCGGATCTTGAAAGCGCCCACCGGGTTGTGGTTCTCGTGTTTGACCCAGCAGTCGGTACCCAGGCGTTCACTCAGCAGTGCCCAGCGGTATTGCGGCGTGGGCTGGAACGCGCGGTACACCACCTGGGCGGCGGTTTCGATGTCTTGCAGCGTGGGCAGTTGCATGGTTGTCAGTGGGGTGCGAGGCCCTCGCTATCGCGGGCAGACCAGGGCCGGGAATGGCGGGGCTACTACTTCTGGGCGAGGAACCAGGCGACCAATGCGTTGGCATGGCCGTGGCCCAGGTCGTGCCCCGACTTCAGGTGATGCACCAGCTCCATGTGCCTGAGTGGTCCGGCTTTCTCGAGAATCTTCAGCCAATGCGCGATTGGCTGACCGTACTTCTTCTCGATGGACGGAAAGTATGAAGCTGGGCCGGAGA
>JANNDB010001016.1:0-2788 GCA_031387285.1 Betaproteobacteria bacterium
GCGGCAAGGTGTTCGCCGCCTACATGGCGGTCAACGGCGTGGCCCTGGCCCTGGGCAACTGGCTGATACTGGTCGGTGACCGCCTGGGCTTCGTGCCTTTTGCGCTGGTGTCCATCCTGTTCTCGTTCGCGCTGGTGCCGATCACGCTGACGCCGGTCGACAACCCGGAGGCAGTCGCCGCACCCAAGCTCGGACTGATTCCGCTTTTTGCGATTTCGCCCATTGGCGTGCTGGGAGCCATCGCCTCGGGGCTGATCAACGGCGCGTTCTACAGCCTGAGCCATGTGTTCGGTGAAGGTGTGGGCTTCAGCGAAGCCGGCACTGCAACCTTCGTGGCCGTCACCATCCTGAGCGGCGCAGCGTTCCAGTGGCCGATCGGCCACTTGTCCGACCGGCACGACCGCAGATGGGTGCTGTTCTGGATCTGCTGCGCCTGCGTGGCCATCTCCGGCCTGGGCTACTACCTGGCACGGGAGTACGAGAGCTCCCTGATCTTCCTGGGCGTGGCTTATGGCGCGCTGGCCTTCACGGTCTACGGACTGGCCGTGGCCCACGTCAATGACCTGATCGACCGTGCGCGCGTGCTCGAGGTCACGGGCGGCCTGCTGCTGCTCTACGGCATAGGCGCCACCGTCGGCCCGACGCTGGCCGGCGCGCTGATGAACGTGATGAACCCGGAAAGCCTGATGCTGTACTTCGCGGGCATGTTCGCGCTGCTGGCCATCTGTGTCTGGCACTACACGCGCAAGAGCCGAAGCAGTCTTGCGCAACCCGTTCACCGCGACGACTATGTGGTGATGGGCAGCGGCTCGCAAGCGGTGCTGCAGATGGACCCGCGGCGCGACAAGGCGGGCGAAACCCAGCCCTGAAGCTTCTTCAACCCAAACCACACCAAGCCCAATTGACCAAAGAAGAATTCGACTACATCGTGGTAGGTGCCGGCTCGGCCGGTTGCGTACTCGCCGACCGCCTGAGTGCCGACGGCAAGTCCACCGTGCTGGTACTGGAAGCCGGCGGGCACGACCGCCGCCTGTGGATCAACATGCCGATCGGGTATGGCAAGACGTTTTACGACGAGCGGGTGAACTGGAAGTTCGAGGCCCAGCCCGACGCGCAGCTCAAGGGCCGGCGCATCTACTTTCCGCGCGGCAAGGTGGTGGGTGGATCGAGCTCCATCAATGCCATGGTGTATTGCCGCGGCCTGCCGGGAGACTTCGACGAATGGGCGCGCCTGGGCAATACCGGCTGGTCGTGGGACGACGTGCGGCCGGTCTACGAGAGCTTTGAGCGCCGCGTCGACGCCGACGGCAGCACCCCTGTGCAGGGCGGCGCGCTGTTTGTGAGTGACGTGCGCAGCCAGCTGCACCCCCTGGAGCGGCACTTTTTTGCAGCGGCCGGGCAGGCTGGCCTGCCCTTTACCGAAGACTTCAACGGAACCCAGCCCGAAGGCGTCGGGCGCTACCAGATCAATACCTGGAAGGGCATGCGCTGGTCGGGTGCGGACGCGTTTCTGCGGCCGGCTCTGCGACGCGGGCAGGTGCAATTGCACACCCATCCAATGGCCGAACGGGTGTTGTTCGAAGGCCGGCGCGCCGTGGGCGTTGCGTACCGGCGCGGCGGCGCGTCCCGCACGGCGCGCGCGCGCCGCGCCGTGGTGCTGAGCGCCGGCGCCGTCCAGAGCCCGCAGCTGCTGCAATTGTCGGGAGTGGGCCCGCCGGCCCTGTTGCAACAGCATGGGATTCCCGTGGTGCAGGCGCAGGCGCAGGTGGGCGCCAACCTGCAGGACCACCTGGCCATGAGTTATTACTTCAAGGCCACCGAACCGACTCTGAACAACGTGCTGAGCTCCCTCTGGGGCAAGCTGCGCGTGGGCATACAGTATGTGGCGACGCTGCGTGGCCCCTTGAGCATCAGCGTGAACCAGTGTGGCGGCTTCGTGCGCTCCCATGCGGGGCTGTCCCAGGCGGACATGCAGCTGTACTGCAATCCAATCACCTACACGCTGGCGGCGTCTAAAACCGGGACGCAGATCGTGCCGGACACCTTCGCCGGGTTCATCCTGTGCTTCCAGCCCTGCCGGCCGCAAAGCCGCGGACGCATCGAGATCGCCAGTGCGCGGGTCACGGATGCGCCGCGCATCCTGCCCAACTACCTGTCCCACCCGGACGATCTGGCGCAGGCCGTGCGTGGTGCACAACTGGTGCAACGCCTTGCCCAGACACCCGCCATGCGCGGCCTGATCCAGGCACCAATGGCGCCCGCGCTCGATGGCATGGACGACGCCGCGATGCTCGATGACTTCCGCGAGCGCGCCAGCACCTGCTACCACCCGGTGGGAACCTGCGTGATGGGGCCCGACCCGCGGACATCGGTGGTGGACGCTGACCTCAAGGTGCATGGCCTTGACGGGCTCCATGTGGTGGACGCCTCCGTGTTCCCCACGGTGACTTCAGGCAACACCCATGCGCCCACCACCATGGTGGCCCACAAAGGCGCGGCGGCCATATTGCGCGCCGGGCGCTGAGCCACCACTTTCGCGCTCCGTCCACTGCGTGCAGCGCGATTCGGCATCCAAAGACCTGTCCAGGCAGCATGTTGCCGGGCAGCGCAATACCCGACGCGCCAGTTTCGCGCAGCGCGTTAATCTGGCGCGTCGTTTCGCGCGTACCGTGTTGTGCCAGCCCCTGCAGCAGTGCGGGTCTGGCGCCCTGCGCTGGCATTTGCCTGGCCGCGCCGGTATGCTCCAATCAGGTTGCAAACCACCATGTCCGACAGCACCGACTCCGAC
>JANNDB010001019.1:0-2119 GCA_031387285.1 Betaproteobacteria bacterium
AATGGGCGCGTTGAACTTGAGCCTGATCGCCTGCACCGCGACTTGCAGCGCCTGGTGCGCTGCCTGCGCCAGAGCCCGTGCTTCGGCCAGGGTGCAGCGTGCAAACCGCACCTCCTGTCCGGGCCGAAGCTGCGCCAGGCGTGCGATGTCGGCGGCAGCCACTTCGCCGATCTTGGCATAACCACCGGTGGTCTGGTGGTCGGCCATCAGAACGATGGGCAGGCCGTCGGCCTGCACCAGCACCGTCCCCAGAGCGGTGGGCTCGGACAGGATGTCGCCCGCCTGCGCGCGCTCCAGCCGTGCGCCGAGCATACGGTAGCCCATGCGATTGGATTGGGACGAGATGCGGTAGCTGGCGGCCTCGAAGGCCGCGAGTGCCTCGGGCGCGAAGAGGCCCCGATGGTGGCCGTCCACGCAGCGCACGACGGTAGGCTCGTCGCGTGGCAGGCTGCGCGGCGCCACCGACCAGCGCACCGATTGCGGCGCAAGGGCTGCGCTGGTCGAATCCCCGACCAGCTGGCCGAACCGGGCATGCGCCAACGCGTCGGATGCTGGCACCAGCGGCAACTGGTCACCCTTTACCAGCGCGCGCCCATTGATTCCGCCCATCGCAGCGGCGAGGTAGGTGCAGCGGCTGCCCATCGTGGTCGCCACGTCGATGCCACCAGCGATGGCCAGGTAGGCGCGAAAGCCATGGCGCGGCTGATCGATCGACAGCCGGTCGCCGGCATGCAGCAGCACCGGCCGGTTGAGCGGCAGGGGCAGGTTGCGGCCGTCCGTGGTGACGCGGGCGTCGAACTGTGCTCCGGCCAGTGCCACCAGGGCGTCGCATTGGAACAGCAGGGTTGGCCCGCGCAGCGTAACTTCCAGGCCAGCCAGGTCCACGGGGTTTCCCACCAGCGCGTTGGCCAGTTGCAGGGACTCGCAGTCCATGGCTCCACTGGGCACGACGCCCACATGCTGCCAACCGTGCCGGCCGCAGTCCTGCACCGTCGTCTGCATGCCGGGCCGCTCGACCAGCACTTTCGCCGCGCTGCTCACGCCGTGCCCTCCTGTTGCGCCAGCGCCATGAATGTATTGCGATCGATCCGCTCGAACCGGACCTGGTCGCCAGGCTCGAACAGGCTCGGCCGCTCGCGCCTGGCGTCAAAAACCCGCAAGGGCGTTTGGCCGACCACGCTCCAGCCGCCCGGTATCTCGAACGGATACACCACGCACTGGGCATTGGCAATGGCGACTGCGCCACTGGGCATCTTGACGCGCGGCGCCGCACGGCGTGGGACTGACAGGCTGGGCGACAGGCCGCCCAGGTAGGGATGGCCAGGTGCGAAACCCACCATCAGCACCTGGAAATCGCTGTGCAGGTGCCGCTGGATGACTTCTTCCACAGCCAGGCCGGTGCGTTGGCTGATGTCGTCCAGGTCCAGTCCGAACGCTGCCTCGTAGCAGATCGGAATGCGCACCAGGTTGCCGGGTCGCGCGGGTGTCATGGCTTCGCCCAGGCACTGGGCCAGCAGCAAGCGGACCGGCTCGATCGGGTCGCAGAACTCGAGGGCGGCCAGGTCAACATGGACCGCCAACGACGCCAACGCTGGAACCACATCCCTCACCCACGGCATGCGCCGGCTCCGGATTGCCTGAGCCAGCACCTGGATGCGGGCGTTGGTCGCAAGATCCAGGTGATCGGCGAATTCGACCAGCACCGCCGAGTCGCCCAGCGCCAGCAAGGTCGGAGGTTTTTGCCTGGTAGCGGTCGCACCCATGTCTGGCTTGAATTTGTGGCGGTGGAGCAGGGCGCGCGCGCCCGTGCCGTCAACCCGGCCTGCGGTCTGACACGCCCATGCGGCGCTCGAGTTTGCGCACCAGGAACGACACGATGACGATCAGCACCAGGTACTCCAGGATCAGGAAGGTGTAAATCTCCAGTGGCCGGTATTCGGTGACCACCAGCTCATTGGCCTTGCGTGTAAGTTCTGTCAGGCCGATGATGGATACCAGCGACGAAGTCTTGAGCATATAGACAAACTGGTTGCCCAGCGGCGGCAGGATGCGCCGAATCGCCTGCGGCAGTATCACGTAGCGCATCTTGTCGAACCAGGTCAGTCCAATGGACTCCGAG
>JANNDB010001067.1:0-1554 GCA_031387285.1 Betaproteobacteria bacterium
CGCAATCTTGCCCTGGACGATTTTGCAGAAGAGACAGTTCGGATCATGCGACATCCTAGGCTCCAACGGCGCGATTTCCGTTCATGGCCACCATGCCACGGACGATCCGGTACAGGAACCAGACCGAAACGATCAGCCAGGCAATCATGCCGGGGAAGTACAGGAGCAGAAACAGCGGAATCGTAACCAGATACAGGACGCCGGCGATCAGCACCGAACGTATGCGCCACGAGAAATGACTGGCCTGCCAGGTGCCTGCGGCATCATCTTTCTTCACCAGATCAAGCACCAGCGCCACCAGCAGCAACGCCAGCCCCGGCTGCGCACCCGGAATGACCGCGCCAACGGCAACAATGAGGTGCAGCACGTAGCTGACCCAGCCAAAGGTCTTCAGCGATTGGGCTTTTTCGCTGTCAACTGCCGCAACATCGATCACTTCGTTCATGGGGTTTCTCCTGTGGCGGGCTGTGCCGTTTCGCGCGCAAGTGCCTTGCGCAGCGCTTTTTCCTCAATGCCGCTGGTGCCTTCGCGGCGCTCAAGCTCTCGCACGACATCATCGGGGTGCAAATCAAAGTGGGACAAGGCAACCAGACAATGGAACCAGAGGTCGGCCACTTCCGCCACGACCCGGGTCCGGCAGGCGTCGGTTGACGCCCCCATCGCCAGCTGATGCGACAAGTCCTTGCCTGCCATCACCACTTCGGTCGCTTCTTCCCCGATTTTCTTCAGGATAGCGTCCGGAGCGCGTTCCAGCTGGCGCGCCACATAGCTCGACGCTGCGTCCCCGCCGCGGGCAGGCTTGCGACTCTCGATCACGGCAGCGAGGCGGGAGAGTGCGTCATGGGTCGAACCGGGTGATGCCATGGCGTCTATGTGTAGATGGATGACGGGTCTTTCAAGACCGGCGCGGCGACATGCCACTCTCCAGCAGTCGCGCCGCCTCTTTGCAATTTGAAAAAACAGCTGTGACGCCCGGTATGGCAGGCAATCGATGGGGCATGGCCATGCTGCGTGACGCGCAGCAGCAGGACGTCATTGTCACAATCCATGCGAATTTCATGCACGGTCTGGGTGTGGCCCGACGACTCCCCCTTGTACCAAAGGGCCTGGCGCGAACGGCTGAAATACACAGCGCGGCCGAGTTCCGCAGTTTTTTCCAGCGCCTCGCGGTTCATCCAGGCGAGCATCAGCACGTCGCCTGACCCGGCCTCCTGCGCAATGGCCGGAACCAGGCCCGCAGCGTCCCATTTGACTTCATCCAACCAGTTCATGCCACTATTGTCGGCCATCACCGCGCCGGATGCGCCGGGTTGCCTCATCAGAGGCGCACCGGGATTCCGCGGTCGGCAAGGCACTGTTTGGCCTGGCGCACGGTAAATTCGCCGTAATGGAAGATGCTCGCCGCCAGTACTGCATCTGCACCTCCAGTCAGGATGCCATCAGCGAGGTGCTCCAGCGTGCCGACGCCACCCGATGCAATCACGGGAATATCGAGTAAGTCAGTGACGGCACGGGTGAGTTCCAGGTCGAACCCGGCCTTGGTACCGTCCCGGT
>JANNDB010001069.1:0-15495 GCA_031387285.1 Betaproteobacteria bacterium
GGGGGCTCAACGTGGGCGGGCCGAAATCGCGCGGCGTCATGGCGGTGGCGCACAGCTGGGTCATCCCGTCGAGGGCGTCGTCCAGGGTCGGCACGATGCGCGCCGAGCGCAGCACGTCAAGCGCGCCACTGGCCCGCTGGATGCATTCCTCGCGGCGCAACACGTTTTCCCAGCGCGGCGCGACCAGAACCAGGTCCTCGAAACCCATGACCTTCATGGCACGGGCCGCCGCGCCTACGTTGCCGGCATGGCTGGTATTGATCAGGATGAAGCGGGTTTTCACGGCACCGATTGTCAACTCCCCGGTCAGGTGTGTACCGCTTTCATGGGAAAATGCGGCAGCGCAGCGTCATCGCACGTCTGCTTGTCTGTTCCTGCCATTCACAATCCATGCCATCCCCCAATCTGCACCCGATGATCAACGTGGCCGTCAAGGCTGCCCGCGCCGCCGGCGCCATCATCAACCGTGCCGCCCTCGACGTCGAAGCGGTGCGTATCTCCCAAAAGCAGGTCAACGACTTCGTCACCGAGGTTGACCACGCCAGCGAGCAGGTGATCATCGAGACCCTGCTCACCGCCTATCCGGGGCATGGCATCCACGCCGAGGAGTCAGGCCGCACGCACGGCGCAAAAGACTCCGAATGCGTCTGGATCATCGATCCGCTGGACGGCACGACCAACTTCATCCACGGCTTTCCGGTGTACTGCATCAGCATCGCCCTTGCCGTACGCGGGAAGATCGAACAGGCGGTCATCTATGACCCGAGCCGCAACGATCTCTTCACTGCAACCAAGGGCCGGGGGGCCTACCAGAATGACCGTCGCCTGCGCGTATCCAAGCGAACGCGCCTGAAGGAATGCCTGATCTCGACCGGCTTCCCGTTTCGCGAGGGTGACGATTTCAACAAGTACCTGGCAATGATGGGACAGGTGATGCAGCGCACCGCAGGCCTGCGCCGTCCTGGCGCGGCAGCACTCGACCTGGCGTACGTAGCAGCCGGATTCACCGATGGATTCTTCGAGACCGGGCTGCAGCCATGGGACGTCGCAGCCGGCTCGCTGCTGGTCACCGAGGCCGGAGGACTGGTGGGCAACTTCACCGGCGAGGCCGAGTTTCTGGAGCAGAAGGAATGTCTGGCGGGTAACCCGAAGATCTATGGGCAGCTGGTCTCCATCCTGTCGCCGCACAGCAAGTTCTCGCCAGCCGCGCTGAAGGCGACCGCAATTGCAGTCGAAACGGCACCCGACCCGCTGGAACCTTGACCCAACACAGGCACCCCTTACCGGAAGCTGCGCGCACATGGCTATCGAACCCGGATTGAAGCGCCTGCTCGATCAGGTGGCCCTGGCGCCCAAAGTCGACTACCAGGGAACGGATCCGTTCCTCGTAGCCCGGCAGTTGCGTGCCGCTGCCATCCCTTCGCCACCTCCGCCCAATCCGGTCGCCAGTGTGCGCGACCTGGAAGTGGCGGGCCCGCACGGCCCGGTCCCGATCCGGCTCTATCTGCCGCGCGGGCAGGCGCCATTTCCCGTATGCATGAGTTACCACGGTGGCGGTTGGGTGCTCGGCTCGATCGCCCGCGACGATGCCCGCAACCAGGAATTGGTACACCGCTCCGGCTGCGCCGTGGTGGCCATCGACTATAGGCTGGCGCCGGAACACCGTTTCCCGGTACCGCTCGATGACTGTTACGCGGCCCTGCAATGGGTGGCACACAACGCCGGCCAACTCGGCCTGGACGCAACCCGCATGGGCGTGGCGGGTACCAGCGCGGGCGCCAATCTGGCCACCGCTGTCGCGATGCGCGCGCGTGACACGGGTGGCCCTGCGCTGCGCTTTCAGCTGTTGATCATTCCGGTCTGCGACGACGACTTCGAGCGGCCGTCCTACCTCGAATTCGCCCAGGGCTACTACCTGACGCGAGAACAGATGCGCTGGTTCTGGGACCAGTATGCCGATGCAGAGCAACGCTCTTCACCGCTGGTATCTCCGCTCAAGGGCAAACTTGCGAACTTGCCACCTGCCCTGGTGATCACTGCTGAACTGGACCCTTTGCGCGACGAGGGCGAGGCCTATGCCCAGCGCCTTGCCGAGGCCGGTGTGCCGGTCGAACTGATCCGCTACGACGGCGTGGTGCACGGTTTCATGGCCATCGACATGCATCTCCCGCAAAGCCAGCAGGCGCTTGCCAGCAGCGCCGCGGCCATGGTGCGCCACCTGCGTTCGGCCTGAGCGCGCTTGATACGAGCGTTGGTGACCCGGAACAGCCTCAGAAAGGGATTCAGCGAAAGTGCGCTGAACGTTTTTCGAGGAAGGCGTCAACCGCCTCGCTGTGATCCGGCGTCTTGTGGGAAACGGCCTGGAACACTGCGGAAAGCTCCAACACGGTGTCCAGTCGGGAGTGGATGGCTTCACGCATCAGGCGCTTTGTCAGCCGCAGGCCGTGCGATGCATGCTGCGCAATGCGGCCTGCCAGCTCGTTTGCCGCGGCCATGAGCCCTTCATGCGGAACCACACGTGACACGAGGTTCCAGGCCAGGGCCTGTTGCGCGTCGATGGTGTCGCCGGTGAACGCAAGCTCCGAAGCGCGCGACAGCCCCACAATGCGCGGTAGCAGCCAGGCCCCACCGCCACCCGGGATGATGCCCAGTTTGATGAAGCTCTCGGCGAACTTGGCCCGGTCTGACGCGATGCGGATATCGCACATGCACGTGAGGTCCAGGCCCGCTCCGATGGCGTGGCCGTTCACGGCGGCGATCACCGGCACTTCGAGGTTGAAGAGCTCCAGGGTAAGCCGCTGGATGCCCCGCCGGTAGTACTGGCGGATTTCCATTTCGCTTACATCGGGCGCGGCCTGCCGTTTCATCTCGTGGATATTGCCGCCCGCGCAGAACGATGGCCCGTTGCCGGTGAGGATGACACAGCGCACGCTGGTGTCGTCGTGGATACGGTCGATGGCCGCGAGCAGTTCGGGCACGGCCGTGTTGCCCGTCAGAGGGTTGCGCTGCTCGGGCTGGTTCATTGTCAGCGTGACGACATGGCCGTCTTGCTGGTAGATCAGAAAATCTGGCATGGGAGACTCCGGGTACGGCTATGACAAGGGGAAACCACTCGCTCTGCATCCTGGACTGGCAGACGGATATTGTCCCGCCAAGGAGACCACGGCGATATCGGACGACGGATCGCCGGCCAGGCCGTAATCCGCACTGATCAGATTCGACGGCGGCGCTCGCCGTCACCTTACGCGCCGCGGGCCGCCGGCCGGCGCGCCCGACGTGCTGGTGGCGGCGATGGCAGGCGGATCCGGAAGTGCCGGTACAGGATGTCGGCAATGTTCTCAAAACAGGAGCCGAAGCGCACGACCTCCAGCGTCTCGCAATGCAGCAGGGTTGAAGACGCCTGCCACAGGTGGTACTTCATCAGACCGTAGTCGACCACCACGTCTGCGATGGCCAGCACCTCGGGCTCCATGTCCTCTACCCTGAACTTTGTACCCTGTAGCGACAGATTGGCAGACGACCCGAACAGCAGGGTCTGGCGCTCCCAGCTCAGTCGGGTGATTTCGCGGTGGAACGGCCCTGCGTTGAGCAGCATCAGCAGCGTGTCGTCGCGTGTGCTGCGCTGGAAAGTGTCGGGGTCCAGGCCGCCCAGCAAGGGGTGGTCACTGCGACACGGAGCGATCAGGCCCAGCGGCAGATCATAGTCACGCGTGATGGCGTCGACGATTTCGCGACCCCGGCTGCTCACCACATGCAGCGCGTCGTGGAGCGCCGCGTTGCCGAGCATCGCGTTGAGCTTTTGCGGCGCGCGCCGCTTGGTGGCGAAAATTTTCTGCAGCGCGGGTGCGTGCGCCGCAATCAACGAATAGCCGACATCGTTGGGCAGGATGGCAATGCCGCCGGCCTGCATGGCATCCATGGCCCGGCGCGCGTCTGCCTGCACATTCAAAACCGCCATGCAACACTCCGCGCCATGTCACTCAGGCCGCGGACGGCAACAGCACCCAATGCAGACCGAGTTCGGCGCACAAGTCCAGCGCCAACTCTCCATTCGGGCCATCCAGCGTCGCCACGCCGACCTCCGCACAGCGGCGGCGCATCCAGGACACGTCTGCAGCAGAAATCACCAGCGCGCTGGGAAGCACCGTCCGTCGACTCGCGTCTGCCTCGATGTCGAAACGTGCGTCGCCGAAATTCAGCGTAAAGCCGCCCGCACGGGGCTGGGAGCTGGACGCCCCTGCACGGGTCAATTGGCGCGCCCATGCAGACGCACGTGCCTTGGAGCCGCGGTACTGGACTCCGGCGAGAGCCTGCGCCCCGTTGGCATGGTCCATCGATCCCGATGGCCGGATCAGCTCCGGTGTCATGTGCTGGACCCAACAAATATAGGAGGGGTCATGTGCGTCCCAGCGCGAGTCGAAATAGCAGAAACGTGCCGTGCCATGCATCGCACCGTCGCGCACCGGCCTTGACCAGTCCAGCAACGGTCCGACCTGGACGCCGCGCGCGGCGCATGCCGCATGGCACAGTGCCGCGGAGTCGGTACCCAGGGCGATCACGTGCAGGCCATGACGCACGCGGGTTGCGGGCGTCAACTGGTGGCCGGCCGCAGGGTCGGTAATCTGCATGATTTCGATGTACCCGCGACGGAACATCACGGAGCGCTGCGAACTCCCTGCCGAGACGGTCTGCCCCTGTTCATTGGTGCGCGTATGGTCCGCACGCGCCGTCAGCCGAAACCCGAGCCGCTCCAACAGCGCGCCGGTACGCTCGAGATCCTGCACGATGAAGCCGGCGTGGTCCAGACCCGTGACAGGCGGGTGTTGGGGATGCGTCTGGGGCATGGCCTAAATTGTACGCAAACGACGGGAGTTTTAACTCAAGGAGTGGGAAAGGACCTCTCTTTGCATACAAACCAACTACCGCGCGCCAGAAACGGGAAGTCTTGCATGCTATATTGATCAGCATCCGCAGCCTGCCACGCAACCCCCGACGCGTGGCAATCCCAAGGAGCCACTCCATGATCTCTCGCATACTGTCGGTTGCTGCGGCTGCCGTCCTGATAGGTGTAGTCGCGCCGGCTGGCATTGCACAGACGCCGGTTTCCGGAGGCACGCTGACGATCGCCCTGCCCACCGAGCCCGCGCATCTGAATTCGGCGATCGATACCACCCAGCAGGTCAAGATCGTCGCGGGCAAGATTTTCAGCGGTCTGGTCAAGTACGACCTGAACATGAACATGCAGCCGGACCTGGCCACGTCATGGAGCGTTGCAGCGGATGGCCGCACCATCACTTTCAACCTGCGCCGCGGCGTGAAATGGCACGACGGCCGCGACTTCACGTCAGCGGATGTGGCGTACTCCATCATGAAAGGCTTCGGCCCCAACAACGGCCTGGTGCGTTCCACGTTTTCGAACGTCGAAGCGGTTCGCACGCCCGACGCCAACACCGCGGTACTGGTCATGCGCCAGCCGGCCGCCGCATTGCTCAATGCCCTGCCGGTTGCCACGGCAACCATCTTGCCAGCGCACATCTACGACAACACCGACATCCGCACCAACCCCGCCAACCTCAAGCCGGTCGGTACCGGCCCGTTTCGGTTCGCCGAATGGCGTCGCGGCAGCGCGATCGTGGTCGAGAAGAACCCGAACTACTATGAGCCAGGCAAACCTTACCTGGATCGCATCGTGTTCCGGGTCATCCCCGACACCCAGTCGCGCGGGGCAGCGGTCGAATCGGGCGAAGTCGACATGGTCTTCCACAGCACGGCTGCGGCGGCCGATGCGCGTCGTCTGGGAGCCTTGCCCAACCTGCAGCTGACCACCGATGGCTACTACTTCGACTCCACGGTTTCTTTCATGGAAGTCAACATGGAGCACCCCATCCTGGGCAAGGCGGAAGTGCGCAGGGCACTGGCGCATGCGATCGACCGCAAATTCATCCTGGACAACATCTGGATGGGTTTCGGCAAGGTTGCCACCTCACCGATTCACTACGGGTTGAAACAGGCCTACACCGAGGACGTGCCGCAATACGCGTTCGACATGCGCCGGGCCGAGCAACTGCTCGACGAGGCGGGCTACAAGCGCGGCGCGGATGGAGTGCGCTTCAAGATGACGATCGATTTTGTGCCGTTTGGTGACCAGTATCCCAAGATGGCCCAGTACGTTCGCCAGCAGATGAACCAGATCGGCGTCCAGGCGGAGGTACGCACCTCCGACTTCGCCACCTGGGTCCGGCGCATCTGGACCCAGCGTGACTGGATGGTCAACATGTCGGCCATCACCAACGCATCCGACCCCTCCATCGGCGTGCAGCGCGCCTACTGGTCCAAGAACATCGTGGTGGGGACACCATTCACCAATGGCACGCACTTTCGCAACGCTGACCTGGACCGGTTTTTCGAGCAAGCCTCCATGGTGAATGACCCGGCCGTGCGCCGGCGCCACTTCGCCGGAGTGCAACGCATCCTGGCAAGCGAGTTGCCGGTCATTCCGTTGGTGGCGATCGATCAGTTCACCGTGGCGAACCGGCGCGTACGCAACCATTCCAATCTGGCCGACGGAGTCTATTCAGGCTTCGCCGATGTCTGGGTGACGGCGCGCTGAGGCGCCCATCGCAGCGCCCTTGCCCTCGACCGCACTGCGCTATGTCCTGCGGCGCCTGGGCCAGGCGCCGCTGGTGCTGCTGATCGTCGTTGTCCTGCAGTTCTTCCTGTTGCATCTGACACCAGGGGACGTGGCCGATGTCATCGCCGGCGAGGCGCAGTCGGCCGATCCGGAATTCGTCAAGAAGTTGCGCGCCGATCTGGGTCTGGACCAGCCCATCCTCGTGCAACTTGGTCTGCATGTTTGGCGCGTGCTGCGGCTCGACCTCGGCAACGCGCACTCGTTTGGCGCACCGGTCGTGGAGCTGATCGTTGATCGCCTGCCAGCCACCCTGCTGCTGATGGTCTGCGCCATCGCGCTGGCCTTCGTTGTCGGGGCTGCGCTTGGCATGCTGGCAGCGCTGCGGGCCGGCTCGCTGCTCGACATGGGCATCTCGGTGCTCGCGCTGCTGTTTTATGCCACCCCCGCCTTCCTGCTTGGCATCGGCTTGATACTCATATTCACGGTGCAACTCAACTGGCTTCCCATGTCCGGCATGTCTGCCATCTACGGCGACGCCAGCCTGTGGGCACGGGCCGCGGACGTCGCCCGCCACCTCGTGATGCCCATGGTTTCGCTGGGTCTGTTCTACGTGGCGATCTATACGCGGCTGATGCGCGCGGCCGTGCTGGAGGTGATCCATCAGGACTACATACGCACCGCGCGCGCCAAGGGGCTGATGCCGCTGCGTATCGTCTGGGTGCACATGGCGCGCAATGCCGTGTTGCCGATGGTCACCATGCTCGGACTGCAGGTGGGCTCCCTGCTCGGCGGCGCGATACTGGTCGAAACGGTATTCGGCTGGCCGGGGATAGGCCGACTGGCCTTTGAGGCCGTGTTCCGGCGCGACGTTCCTTTGGTAATGGGCATCCTGTTCTTCAGCTCACTGCTGGTGCTGGCTGTGAGCCTGATGATTGACCTGATCTACACCAGGCTCGATCCCCGCATCGTGCTGCGCTGACCATGCCTGCTTTCTTGCATCGTCTGCTGCGCAATCCCGTCGCCCTGGCCGGCCTGGTCATCCTGCTGCTGGTTGCAGCGATGGCTGCAAGTGGCCCGATCCTGTATCCGCAAGGCCCCTGGAACATGATCGGCAAACCCTTTTCCTGGCCGGGCGAGTTGGCGGCCGCGCCGCTGGGTACCGACGCGCTGGGGCGCGACATACTGGCGGGCATCCTGCATGGCTCGCGTGTTTCCCTTCTGATCGGGCTCGCCGCCACCGCCGTCGCCCTCGTGATTGGCGTCTTGATGGGCGCGTTGTCAGGCTACTTCGGCGGTTTCGTCGACGACGCGCTGATGCGCTTCACCGACGCGGTACAGACCATCCCGCCATTTCTGCTGGCGATCGTGATCGTCGTTATCGTGAAGCCGACGGTCAGCACCATCATCCTGGCCATCGCGGCAATTTCCTGGCCCGGTCTGGCGCGGCTGGTACGCGCCGAGGTGCTTCGCCTGCGCGAGAGCGAATTCGTGGCGTCCTGCAAGCTCATCGGCATGGGCGACGTTCGCATCATCCTGACGCAGGTCCTGCCAAACTGCATGGCACCGATCATTGTGAGCGCCTCCATCATGGTGGCCAGCGCCATCCTGACCGAGGCCGGCTTGTCCTTTCTCGGCCTTGGCGATCCCAACGTGATTTCCTGGGGCACCATGGTCGGCATGGGGCGGTCCGACCTGCGCACCGGTTGGTACCTTGTGGTCATACCGGGTATTGCCATCATGCTTTCCGTACTGGCACTCAACCTGCTTGGCGATGGCCTGAACGACGCGCTCAACACGCGCCTGCATCGTTCATGAGCGCAGTGCAGGGTAGTTACTCCGTTCCGCCCGAAGGCGTGGTGATGCAGGTTGAGCGGTTGACGATCGCGTTGGGAAACGGGGTTGCGCTCGTGCAGGATCTCGACTTGCGCATCAGCGCCGGTGAAACCCTGGCCATCGTCGGCGAGTCCGGTTGCGGCAAGTCGGTCACCGCATTGGCGCTGATGGGCTTGTTGCCTCCTGGTTTACGCATTGCCGGCGGACAGGTGATTTTTGGTGGTGAAGACCTTGCCAGCGCCCCGGAATCGCGCCTGCGCGACCTCCGCGGCAACGCCCTGTCCATGGTGTTCCAGGAGCCCATGACTTCTCTCAATCCGGTGCTTACCATCGGCACTCAGATCGAAGAAGTGGTTCTGCGCCATCGCGGCGGCACGTCCAGGCAGGCGCGCTCGCGCGCCATCGAACTGCTGACACTGGTGCGCCTGCCCGAGGCCTCACACCGACTGCGCAGCTATCCGCATCAACTCTCCGGCGGTCAGCGCCAGCGCGTGATGATTGCGATCGCGCTGGCCTGTGAACCGCGTCTGCTGGTGGCAGATGAACCGACAACCGCGCTTGACGTGAGCATGCAAGCCGGGATTCTTCAGTTGCTCAAGGAACTGCAGCGTGACTTCGGGCTGGCCCTGCTGCTGATCACACACGATTTCGGCGTGGTCGGCCAGATTGCAGACCGCGTGCTGGTGATGTATGCGGGTCGCAGGGTCGAGCAGGGCACTACACGAGCCGTCCTGACGCATCCCGGCCACCCTTACACCCGGTTGCTGCTGCAGGCACGACCGCATGGCCGGCTGCCGCGCACACAGCGGCTGGCGGAGATTCCCGGCATGGTGCTGGCTCCGCATGAGCGGGGGGGCGGCTGCGCATTCGCGCCGCGGTGCCCGCAGCGGCAGGCCGTGTGCAGCAACGCCCTGCCCCCATTGGCAGTCGCCGGGCCGGACCACATTGCCGCCTGCATTCACGTACATGGACACTGAATCCGTTCTCGTTGTCGAGCGGCTCTCGTATGCCCATCCGTCGTCCGCCACGCATGAACTGGCGGTCAACGACGTATCACTCTACGTCGCCCCGGGCGAGACGCTCGGGTTGGTGGGTGAATCCGGGTGTGGAAAGACTACGCTGGCCCGTCTCGTAGTGGGCCTCCTGCCAGCGCTGAAGGGCACGGTGCGGGTCGGCGGCGAGGACGCGCGCCGCGTCGGTCTGGCTGCACGCCGCGCGCGCGCGCGCGTGGTGCAAATGGTCTTTCAGGACCCGTTCAGTTCGCTCAATCCGCGTCTGCGCATTGGAACCATCGTGGCCGAGCCACTCGCAGTACATAACATTGGCGACCCGGCGTCACGTCAGCGCAGCGCGCTCACGCTGCTGGACAAGGTCGGGCTGCCGGCGTCAGCCGCCCAGCGCTTTGCCCACGAACTCTCGGGCGGCCAGCGTCAGCGCGTGGCCGTCGCGCGCGCGCTCGCCCTGCACCCGCGACTGATCGTCTGTGACGAGGCGGTCTCGGCGCTGGATGTGTCCATCCAGGCCCAGGTCATCAACCTGCTGCGCGACCTGCAACGCGAATTCGGGCTCGCCTACCTGTTCATCTCGCACGACCTGCGCGTGGTGCGCTACATCGCAGACCGCATTGCCGTGATGCACCAGGGCCGGATTGTCGAAACCGGCCCTTCGGATACGGTGTGGCGCACGCCGCAGCATCCCTATGCGCAGTCCCTGATTGCTGCGCTGCCGCGCGAGCCTGACGAGATGGACGCTTAGGCCGGTCGCGGCGCAAGTTGCCGCAAGGCCTCGATGTCGCGGGCCCAGCCGTCGCCCGGCACAGCCTGCACCCGCACCGGACACGGCGTTAGAGCCAGCCGCTGGACTGGCCAGCGCAGCCAGGCGTCATGCGCGGCAGGCCAGTCGCTGCATCGCAGGGCCGCAAAGACCTGCGCGGTCAGCCTCTCGGCATCCACCATGGGTTCGATCCGGCGCGCCGTTGCCCGTGTGCGCTCGAACCAGGGCAGAAACAGCTGGCGGTCGCGCAGTTCATTCCACAGCCGCAGGAGGTGGCCCCCATCCCACTGCGCCGCGATGGGCGGGGCATAGCGCGCGCACCAGCTCGCCTGTTCCTGCGGTTGCCAGCAGCGCAGTTCCTCCAGCGTCAGCGACCGGGCGACGGCGTCACCATCGTTCTGACAGTCGATCGCCAATTCCACGGCGACAGCGGCGCCAAGCCCGCGTCCAGACACATGGAAGTCGTGCACGCGCAGCGCGCGCAGTGCCGCCCGCACCTGCCGCGCCGCATCCGCCGGCGCCAGCACCGGCCCGCCACTGTCGCCATGCCCCGGGAGGTCCATCGCCAGTCGGGTTCCCGCCTGTGCGCCTTGCAGGCATTGCAGCTCCGTCTCCGACGCTGCGCCCGCACCATGCAGGACAACCAGGGGAGCCGATGCATCTGGCGAACCAACGGAGCGAACCGCCAGTCCGGCCGCGTAACCACGCCAGCGACCATCGGGCGTCTTGTCGGCATCCCTTGCAGCACCTGGCGGATTCGGCATGGCTGCGGGGAAAGAGCGCACGTGTGCTGCCAGCGCCTGGAGCAGCACGGCACGCGCCCCGTTCGCGCAGCGCAGCAGGCGCACCTGCGCCGGCAGGGCGTGCAGCCGATCAAGGTGTGTATACAGCTGGTCCTCGGCCGTTGCGCCGATCAGGGTCGGTACGGCGAGGGCTTGCGCAACTGACAATCCGTCCCAGGCAAAAACAGCCGGATAGACCGCCCGGTGGCTTTCGCGCGAGCGCAACAGCTCCATGATCTGGTAATCGTGGATGGTCTGGGGCGATGGCATGTCAAGGTCGCGCCGCGTCGCCAGGCTGGGCACCGACCACGGGAAGAACATCCAGCCGTCGCGAAACCGCGCCCAGGCCCATAACAGGTGGGTTCCGTCCCATTTCGGCTGGAATCGATAGAGCTGATGGGGCAGGATGGACTCGCGCTCGAGCGCATTGAACACCGTATAACCGTCCAGCGCCAGACAACTCACGCGCTGCGGCCAGCGTAGCGCGAATTCCGCCCCAATGGTGGCGCCAGTATGCTGTCCACACAGAGCGGCCCGCGTCACACCCAGAACGTCCAGCGTGTCGGCCAGGGACTGGGCCAGGTCGGCGATGGACCACGCATCTCCCGGCAAAGGGTCGGACAATCCAAAGCCTGGTGTATCGATCGCGATGCAGGTGTGGTCAGCCTCCAGCAACCGCATCAATGGTGCCATCGTGATGGACGACTGGGGTGTCTGGTGCAGCAACACCACGGCGGGTCCGCTGCCGCAGTGCCGGTAGTGGACGAACCGATCGCCTACCCGGCAAAAGGCGCGTTGCATGTCACGCAACGCGGCCGCGTGCCGGTGACGACTGCGCGTCCGGAAGGTTCCCGAAGATGACTTTCTTCGCGGCATGGATGTGGCTGCGCATGGCGGCATCCGCCCAGACCGGGTCACGCGCCTCGATGGCCGACACCAGATCCAGGTGCTGCATCGCGCTGCGCTGCAGCGCTTCGTGGTCGTACTTGCCAAAGGTCTGGCGCACCAGAGGCACATGGACCACTGCAACCAGCATGGAAGCCAGGCGCGGGTTGCCGCCCGCGTCGAGGATCAGCCGGTGCAGGCGGTTGTTCGATTCGGCGATCAGGCGCAGGTCATGGCCGCTCGCCTTGTCGGCGAGCGAGCGGAACAGCTCGGCCTCCTTGCGCATCTGGCGCCGCTCGTCGGCGCCCGCCCGGGTTGCCGCAAGGGCGGCACCGTACGCCTCCAGCAGTGCACGCAGGTCGAATATCTCCAGCAGGTTCTCGGCCGTCCAGTCGATGACAACGGCACCCCGGTTGGGACGAAGATCCACATACCCTTCGCCGGCCAAAAGGGTCAAGGCCTGGCGCACGGACGTGCGTGACACCTTGGCGATGTCACAGATCTCCACCTCACGGATACGGTCACCCCCCGCGAAGCGTCCGCTGCGGATCGCCTCGCGAATGGCTTCGCAGGCCGCGTCAACCGAACTCGCAGGCTGCACCGGACGGGCCGGCGTCATGTCAGCGCCAGTATTCCGGGCGCGAGAATCCCTTCGCCTTGGGGTCGGTCTCGATGAACTTGCGGTAGTCGGCAGACTTGTATGCTTCGGCCAACTGCTTGAGAACGGCACCGTTGGCCACCTCCTTGCGCGCCACCAGGATGATGCGGTACTGCGGCGCCGGATCTTCCAGAACCAGCGCCGACGACAGCAGCATGCCCGAGGCAATGACGTGGTTTCCAAGCACCGCGGCAAGGTCGACTTCGTCGAGCGAGCGCGGAATCTGCGGCGCGTCGAGCAGCACCAGTTTCAGGTTGCGCGGGTTGGACGTGACGTTCTTCTCGCTGGCGCGGCCCGCGGGTACCGCGGCGTCCAGGCCGATCAGGCCCTGCAGCTGGAGGAAAGCCAGTGAACGGCCAAGGGAGGTCGGATCGTTGGGAAGCGACACCGAAGCGCCGTTGGGCAATGCCTTGAGGTCGGTGTATTTCCTGGAGTACAGGCCCAGCGGCGCGCTGGGAACCTGCAGCACTTCAACCAGGTCACCCTTGTATTGCGTGTTGAAGGTCTCGAGGAAGGCCCGGTTCTGGAACACGTTCGCATCGAGGTTGCCATCCATCAGCGCCGAGTTGAGCTGGATGATGTTGGAGAACTCGGTCAGCGTCACCTTGACACCGGCCTTTTCCAGCGCCGGCTGCACGCCACGCTTGAACTGGTCTGCATAGGGGCCGGGGAAGAAGCCGATGCGCAGCATGGACTGGGCCATGGCCGCCCCACACAGCGTGACGGCGGACAGGACCAGCGCTTGAACCAGGGTACGTTTTTTCATCAGTTTGCTCCTTGAGAGTGGAAAAAGAAAAGCAGCGACAAGCTAGCGCCGGTCCACGGCGCGCGCGAGCCATGCGCCTGCCATCTGTGTGGCCTGCACCAATACGAACATGATCACCACACACCAGATCATGACGGAGGTCTCGAACCGGTAGTAGCCGTAGCGGATTGCCAGGTCACCCAGGCCACCGGCACCGACAGCGCCGGCCACTGCCGAATAGGCGATGAAGCCGGTTGCCGTGACCGTGAAACTCCCGACCAGCGCTGGCATTGCCTCCGCCAGCAGCACCTTCACGATCGTGGTTCGGGTGGACGCGCCGCAGGCTTGCGCCATGTCGATGATGCCGCGCGGGACGTCCCGCAGGTTCTGCTCCACCAGGCGCGCGAAGTAGGGGATGACCGCAAACGACAGCGCCACTGCGGCCGCCTTCGGTCCGATGCTCGTTCCGACAACCAGCCGCGAAAACGGAATCAGGATGACGAGCAGAATGATGAAAGGGAACGAGCGCAGCACATTCACGATGTACCCCACCACCCGGTGCAGCAGCGGGCGTGGATACAAGCCCCCGGTCGACGAGGTGAAAAGCAATACGCCCAGCGGCGTGCCGATCACCGCGGCACTGACCATGGTCACGCTGACCATCAGCAAGGTGTCGAGGGTGGCCTTCCACAAATCCGGCCCGAATTCCACAAAGGCCTTGAACAAAGCGCTCATCAGGCATCCTCCTGCGGAAGGACGGTCTGGTCGGTCCAGCCCCTGGCGGTTTCGAAGAAGAACTTGCCCAGCAGACTCTGTGGCTGTGGCTGGGCCATGTCTATCCGGTCCACCACGCGCCCATGTTCAAGCACCACGCAGTGCTGGCACAGGTAGCTGGCAACCTTGATGTCGTGGGTGACGATGACGATCGTCATCCGGCGTTCCCGGTTGAGCTGCTTGAGCAGGCGCAGGATGGACAACGCGGTATGGGGGTCCAGCGCCGAGGTCGCCTCGTCGCACAGAAGCACGGTGGGTTGTGTGGCAAGCGCCCTGGCAATCGCCACCCGCTGGCGTTGCCCGCCCGACAGCTGCGCCGGATAGGAATCCGCGCGGTCTGACAATCCGACTGCGGCCAGCGCCTCTCGCGCGCGTTCACGCCGCACGGGCCCTTGCAGCCCGGCGACCTCCAGCGAAAACTCGACGTTGCGCAGGGCCGTTCGATGGGACAGCAGGTTGAACTGCTGGAAGATCATGCCGATGCGCAGTCGTGCCTGACGCAGACTGTCGCCCGAGAGTCCAACCATTTCCTGGCCCTCGACACGCACCGAGCCCGATGTGGGCTCCTCCAGCCGGTTGATCAGCCGCAACAAAGTGCTCTTGCCAGCCCCCGAAAATCCCAGCAGGCCATGGACCTCGCCCGAAGCAATGGTGAGGTCGGTCGGCAGCAATGCATCGATGACCTTGCCGCCCGCGTGAAAACGCTTGGAGACGCCGCGCAGTTCGATCATGGCGCCCGCCCGGCAGAGCGCGCCGCCTTCCATGCAGCCACCACCTCGCCCGCCGTGGGCGTCCACACCGGACCGAGCGACAGGATGTGGTCCAGCACGCGCTCGAACATCGCGATGCGCAACGGTGCACCGGTGACCCAAGGCCGCACGCAGTAGTGCAACAGCCGGGCGGTCACCGCGCCATCCTGCTGCAGCTGGGTCAGCGCCCTGCGGAAATGGTCCTCGAACATGTCCAGGTTGCACATGCGATTGATGAGCACGGTCTGATCGTCGAAATCGGCCCATAGCGGCATGGCGACGAGGTCGCCCGGCGTTGTCATCGCATACGGTTGCTCGTCATTTGCCCAGTCGCACACATAACCCAGCCCGGCCTCGCCCAGCAATTGCGGCGTGCGGGTGGATTCGCCGTACTCGGGGCCAAACCACCCATCCGGCGCAATGCCACAGGCCTGCAGGCGTTCCAGCGTCTGTGCAATGTAGTCGCGCTCCTGGGCCACATCCATTGCACTGGTGACCGGCCGGGTGACCGAAAGGCCATGGGCAACAAACTCGGTTCCGGCGTCACGCAGATAGTCGACCAGCTGCGGGTAGGCCTCCGCCGTCAGCACATCGATGGCAACCGTCGGCCGCATGCCACGCCGCTTCAGCGCCTCGACCAGGCGGAAGATGCCAACCCGGTGGCC
>JANNDB010001082.1:0-7086 GCA_031387285.1 Betaproteobacteria bacterium
CACCGACCAGATCATCTGGGTCAGATCGGCGTTCTATATCAACTGGCCGTTCACCTTGAGCTAGATCGATCCTTTGGTGAAGTGGCCAGTCTGCGCCACCGGATGAATGGCGCCGATCGGTGCCGAATGGTCGAAGCTCTTGCCGATCTCCCAGGGTTTTTTTTCGTCACCCATGGCCCGCTGCAGGTCACGTCGCGTCATGTCCAGGCCGAGTGAATAGCCAAATACCAGCTCGAGCGCCTTGTCCACCGGGATGTCGCGACCGCCCCTGCCAAGCGCGACCTCCAGTTCAGCCTCGTAGTGGTAGTTCTTCGTGAGTGATGGGTAGGGGTGGTCAGCCACGGTCCCGGCTGCCACATGCTGGATGGCGTCGGTCGGTTTCTGAAAGAAAAAGGGCGGCTCGCGGTCCGGGTTGGAGCCCATCTCGATCGCATGCGCGCGGTAGTTGCGGCCAATGCAATAGATGCGGCGGACCGGGAACATGGCATCGGAGCCAGCGATGGGCAGCAAGGTGGGGGCCACGTCAAACAGCGTCCGGGCACTGCGCTGCGCCACGCCCCGGGGCAGCACAGCCGATCAGGGCGCGCGGGCCAATGCATCCGCATTTGGGGGGATCACCTACTCCCATCGCCACGGCAACGGCCCTGCAGCGGCGCAGTACGTTGCCGGAGAGCGCCGCCGCCGGCCAAGGGGTAGCGGCCACTGCGCGATGGCGTCCCCGGCAGGATCTATCCATCGATCCGCGACGGCGCTTTCCACGCCCGCGCAAAGCCGGATACGGCGCATCAGCGAGGCGTTGCGTGCACAGGGGCAGCTGGGCTGATGGCGCCACGGTCCGGGCGGTCCTGGTTGCCGCGATTCCAGCCACTTCCGTCAGACTGGCAAGGCACCCGGCGCCGTGTGGATCACGAGGAATTACCCCCGGCTCGGACCTGTCAGAGAAGCAAGAAATCGAGTCGCTAGGGGACAAGCAGCAAGCGACGCTCCATCCGCCTGGGACGGTTGCAACAGGCAGGCCGCAATGGGCCGCAATAGGTTGTTGACGTGTGGGACGCTGGCCCGCATACTGCGACGGGACGGCTGTGGTTTTTGTCCGTCATCACGCGACCATGGATTTCCTGAGGCATCGGGAATCATTTCTGTGCCTCTCAACCCGAAGGAGCACGACAGATGGCCAAGAAGAACTCTGAATCCGGCGTTTACCGCGTCACGGAAATTATCGGTACCAGCACCGTTTCATGGGAGGCCGCGGCCAAAAGCGCGGTCGAGACAGCAGCCAAGTCGCTGCGTGATCTGCGTGTTGCCGAAGTCGGCAAGCTCGACATGAAGATCGAAGGCGGCAAAGTCGTCGCCTATCGCGCGCGGGTTTCGCTCTCGTTCAAGTACGACGCCTGAGCGCAGGGCCGCGCTCGTGCGCGGCGCGCAGGGTACACGGCGAATCGTTATTTGCCGTCATTGCGCAGCACCCGCACTGCGCTTGCCGTGGTGAAGTCGTCAAGCGCACCAACGTCGTTTGACGCGGCGAGTTCGATCTCGTGCACACCGATCGCCTTGGCTTTGAAACTCACGTCGATGTTGAGTGTCACTTCCCTTCCCAGCGGGCCACTTCCGACCACACTGGTCCTGGCCAGGTGGAGGCGCGCGTATCTGGTTTCGAGCACGGTGTCCGAGCCGGGCAGGGCACCAGTGCTGCATCCATTCTCCGGAATGCCGTCACTCAGAGCGTCGTCACCTTTGCCGTTCTTGCCAACGGCAGCGCCGTGCGGCTTCGGGCCATTGGTCTTGCTGCAGAGACTGAACATGTTGTCGTCCTCGTTCCACCGCACCCAGAGCACGGTGTGCTCGTCATCGCGAACACGCATGTCGATGGTGTTCAAGTCGCGCCAGACGTCACCTTCCGGCACGGTCCAGATCACGCTGAACGTCTGGTGCTCATCCACCTTCACACGTGCCCTATCGGGGCTGATCTGAAAGGTGCCGACCGCCCCCCCGTTGGCAGTGATCGTGACTTCACCCCGGCCGTCCGCAATGCCATTCAGATGCGACGAAGCGTTGGACAGCACGATGAAAAAGCGTTGATCGGATTCGGCCACATTGTCGGCACAAATCGGCACATTGATCGTGGCGGTAATCTGGCCTGCAGGGATGTTCACCGTGCCGGACCTATGCAAGAAATCACTTTTGCCGCTGCAAGCAATTGCAACACCGGACGCAGTGTCACTTTGGGTCGCGAACGACACCACCGAGTCTTGCGAGGCTGGCCGGGACAGACGGACGGTAAGTACCGCATTGACAGTGCCCGAGGCCGGTTCCTGGATGCGGACGTCATCAATGCGCACCACCGGGATCAGGTTATCGACGTCGTCGTTGACGATCGTTGGCACGCTTGCGCACCCGCCACTGGTGTTTGGGCAGCGGGCACCGACCAATGTAGCGGTGGCCACGCCGATGCGAAAATTCTCGTTCTGCTCGACCACCTGGTCGCCGCAGATCGTGACGTTGAAGGTCGTGCTCAGTGTCCCTCTGGCGATCGTGAACGGCCGGTTGACGACCTCCACAAAGTCGACACCGGGCACGCAGCTTGCCCCTGGAGTGGCCAACGCGAAAGGCGACACTCCACTGACAGCGGTCTGGCCCGCCGACACAAAACCGGCGACGTCGGCGGTGTTGTTCGCGAAACTCAGCGACAACGTAACCGGCATCTGGGTCGTGCCTGCGTTTTGTTCTGTCCAGCTGAAGGACTGGATCGTCAGGAGCGGCAGCGTTTGAGCCATTGCGCCACCGCAGACAACCAAGAAGGCTGCCGCAAGCAACCTGGCCATGCTGAATCGAAAGATGTTCATTTTCAAGTCCTTTTCAAATGCCAATGAGAATTTCAATCACTGTTTTCTACCGACTCCGATGTCACCCAACCATGCCCTCAAGTTTCAGCGTATCGCCTGAAGTGGTGGGAGCCGTGATCGAGGGCGCGAGGATGCACGAACCTATGCAAGCAATTGTTCACACGGCGGGCCGAGACCGATAGCCCCAAAATTGGGGTCAAGCCGGCGCGCCGGTGTGACATGTTTCACGTTTCTGGTCGTTGCGCCAGCCCCAATGGCATCACCAGCAACGTGCGGGTACCTTGCGCGGTGCTGGTGATCGCCAGCCGAGCCCCCAGCACACGGGCGCGTTTGTTCAGGCTGTTGAGCCCCTTGCCCGTGGGGTTTTGCCGAGCCGCCTCGATATCGAAACCTGTACCGTCGTCGTGTATGTCCACGGTCAGTTCGGTCGCGGTGAAGTTGGACTTGACCCCATCCCACGGACAGGTAATGGCTTGATTTTCAAGCCGATGATTGCACAGGAGCAGGGTTGTCCACGGCGTCGGTGGTCGCTCCAGCCTCGACGAAGGTCGGCACGCCATCGCCGCCGTACCGGTACACCCCGTCCAGCACCAGGCAGTGCAGGTGGATGTTGAGATTGGCGGCGGATCCGAAGCGCTGGATCAGCGTGACGGCGCCGCCGTGGCCCTCTTCGCCTTTGAGTCCAACGCCATCCAGCAGATGGCGCATGACCACGCGCTGCACCACCTGCAGCATCGGCGTGACAAGCTCGGGCTGCGCGGCCAGCAGCAAACGCAGCGGGATGGGCAGCGAGAGCACCCACTGGCGCACCGGCACCTGCGGGATGACGTGTTCCACCAGGTGGGCGGCGGTCTGCGACATGTGCCGGGCACCGCATGACGGGCAGAACCCGCGCCGCTTGTAACTGAAGGCCAGCAGCTTGTCGTGGCCGCACGCGCCGCAGCGCAGCCTCAGGAACCCGTGGGCCAGGATGCCGCACTCCAGGAACGCGTCGAACGCGTCCTTGATGAAGCCGGGCAGTTCACTGCCGGTACTGGCCGTCCCCGGCACGATCTATCCATCGATCCGGGACGGCGCTTTCCACGCCCGCGCAAAGCGGGATACGGCGCATCAGCGAGGCGTTGCGCGCACAGGGACGGCGGGCTGATAGCTCCAGTCCGGGCGGTCCTGGTTGCCGCCATTCCAGCCCTTTCCGTCAGGCTGGCAGGGCACCCGGCGCCGTGTGGATCACGAAATCCAGCAGGCCGTCAATCGGCTCGGGTTCATGCAGCAGGAAGCCCTGTGCATAGTCGACTCCGATTTCGCGCACACGCTTGAGGACTTCCGGCCGGTCCACGAACTCGGCAACCGTCTTGACGCCGACCACCTTCGCCACATCGACAAAACAGCGCACGGCCGCATCGTCCAGCGGGTCGTTGATCACGTCGCGGATGAACTGCCCGTCGATCTTGAGCAGGTCGACTTTCAGCGTCTTGAGGTAGCCAAAAGACGAAGCACCGGCACCAAAATCGTCCAGCGCGATGCGAATGCCCAGCGCGCGGGCCTGCTCGATGAAGATTGAAGCGTCCGCCATGTTGGTCACTGCCGCGGTTTCGGTGATTTCCAGGCACAGGCGGCTGCAAATGCGCTCGCCTCCTTGTTGCAGGATCTCGAGTGCATGGCGATGGAAGGCCCTGTCCCCGATCGACTGGCCCGACAGATTGATGCACAGCAGCTCCACGGCGGACAGGTCCGGCAAGGCCATCAACCTGGAAATCGCGGTACCCAGTACCCAGCGGTCAATCCGGGATGCGAGGTGGAAGCGCTCCGCCGCCGGCAAAAACGCGCCCGGCTGGACCAGGCTCCCATCGCTATCGACCATGCGCACCAGCACCTCCGCATGCAGACCCCGTGCGTTGCCGGCAAGTTGTTCGATACGCTGCGCGTACAGCTCGAAGCGGTTCTCGTCGATCGCCTGCTCCAGGCGGGACGCCCAGTGCATCTCCCCGTGCCGCGCGCGCATGGCTGCATCGGTGTCGAACCAGGTGTGGACCCGATTGCGGCCGGCCTCCTTGGCCGCGTAACAGGCCGTGTCTGCCGCCTGCATGACGGCCGCGCTGGTGCCCCAGCGGTTGTCCAGCGGTACCAGTCCGATGCTGGTTCCGATCCGGAAGCGCCGGCCATCGTGCTGGAACCGGAAGTCATCCATGCGTTCACAGATCTGCTGTGCCACGCGTTCGGCCCGGTCAGTGGTGCAATGCTCCAGGATGACCGCGAATTCGTCGCCGCCCAGGCGCGCCAGCGTGTCGCGGGCACGGATGGCGTCGGACAGCAGTTTGCTGACCTGCTGCAGCAGCTGGTCCCCCGCACTGTGGCCACAGGCGTCGTTGACCAGTTTGAACTGGTCCAGATCGATATACATCAACGCATGCTGGCTGCGGTCCTCGTGGGACTTGTTCAGCGCCCGGCGCAGGCGCACCTCGAATTCGGCACGGTTCACCAGGCCGGTAAGGGCATCGTGGGAGGCGCGATAACTCATCTCGCCACTGAGGCGGCGCTGCTCGGTCACGTCATGGAACACCAGTACGACACCAAGCACCTGGCCTTGTTCATTGCGCATTGGCGCGGCCGAGTCTTCGATGCCGAACTCCTCGCCGTCGCGCGAGATCAGCACCGTATGGTTGGCCAGGCCGACCACCTTGCCTTGCTGCAGGCAGGTGGCCACCGGGTTCTCCGTCGGTGCACGTGTCTCCTCATTGACGATATGGAACACCTGGGCGAGCGGCCGGCCACTGGCCTCGCCATTGGACCAGCCGGTCATGCGTTCAGCCGCAGGATTGAGCCAGCGGACGTTGCCAGCGGCGTCGGTGGTGATGACGGCGTCGCCGATGGACTGCAGTGTGACCATCAGCTGCTCACGCTCGCGCGCCAGTTCGGCGCCCAGCTCGCGCACCGTGGTGACATCCCAGTTCACGCCCGTCATGCGGGATGCGTTGCCCTGCGCGTCGCGTATCACCCGTGCGGCGGCACGCAGATGGCGTACCTGCCCACCGGCAAGCACGATGCGGAATTCGTTGTCCAGCGGCCGGCCGCCTGCGATCGCCTCTTCTATCGCCCGCTTGTTGTCCGGCACATCGTCCGGGTGAATCATGCGCTTCCAGTCGCCGAAGTGGACCGGCCCACGCTGCGGGTCGATGCCGTAGAGCCGGTACATCTGCGCATCCCAGACGGAGGTGCCCTGCACGAGGTCATACTCCCAGACGCCGATACCTGCACCGCTCGTGGCCACACTGATGCGCTCGTGCGCGCTCTCCAACTGCCGCTGGCGCTCCACCCGCTCCGTGATGTCAAGCTGGATGCCGCATAGCAATTCCGCCGCCCCGGTGCGGGAGCGCGAGAGGATCTGACCGCTCACCAGCAGCCACACCCAATGGCCCTGCGCGTGCAGCATGCGCAATTCGCATTCGTACCGGGGTGTCTCTCCGGCAATGTGTCGCTGCATGGCGCGCTCGGAAACGAGCGCGTCCTGGGGGTGCATCCGTTCCCGCCAATAGGCACCCGGCTCGGCACCCATGGCCGCCAGACTGGTTCCGAGCATCTCGGCGCAGCGCTCGTTAAAGCGCACTGCACCGGTCACCAGATTCCATTCCCAGGTGCCCGCGCCGGTTCCCTGCAGGATGTTGGCGAGACGTTCCTTCTCGTCTTTGAGGGCACGCTCGGCAGCAATCTGCTTGGTCACGTCCGTGTGCACGGCCAGCAATTGCAGGAACCGGCCCTCGGTATCCTTCTCGACGATGGCCGAGCGCCGCACGTCGATCACCCGGCCGGACTTGCACACCATCTGGTAGTGAACCTCGTCAGAGCGCCCGGACTGCTGCATCGCCGACCGCTCTGCCACGGCCACCTTGCGCCCTTCGACCGTGGCGAAATCGAGCACCGAGCGGCCGATGACTTCATCACGCGTGTAGCCCAGCACACGCAGCCATTCGTCGCTCGCCGACAGGAGGCGCCAGTCCGAGTCAACGGCGCTGAGCATGGCCGGCGTCGTTTCATACAGGAACCGGACACGCGCCTCGGCCTGCGCCAGCTGCTGCAGCGCAGCCGTGCGCTCGGTGGTGTCTTCAACCGAACCGACAAACCCGGTGACGTCGCCATCGGCATCGAGCACCGCCCTGGCGCGCGAGCTGACGTAGCGCAGCTGGCCCGACGACTGGAGGATGCGAAACTCCATGTGAAACTCGATCCGCTCGCGCGCGCACCGCTG
>JANNDB010000815.1:0-3444 GCA_031387285.1 Betaproteobacteria bacterium
TCCAGCAGATCGAGGTCCTGCGCGTTCCAGCCGGCGCGCTGCAGCGCCTTGGTCGATGCGGTGACCGGTCCCATGCCCATGAAGGCCGGATCCAGCGCGGTGGTGGCGAAACTGGCGATACGCCCCAACGGTGTCAAACCCAGGCTTGCCGCCTTTTTGGCCGACATCACCATCACCGCCGCAGCACCGTCGTTGATGCCCGATGCATTGCCCGCCGTCACACCACCGGCCTTGTCAAAGGCCGGACGCAGACCCGCAAGTGCCTCGGCATTGGTCTTGCGGTTGACGAACTCGTCGGCGGCAAACACGATGGGGTCGCCTTTTCTCTGGGCAATGCTGAACGGGACAATTTCGTCCTTGAACCGGCCAGCGTCCTGGGCGGCGGCGGCCTTTTGCTGGCTGGCAAGTGCCAGTGCGTCCTGCATGTCGCGCCCGATGCCGTATTTGCGCGCGACATTTTCCGCCGTGATGCCCATGTGGTACTGGTTGTAGACATCCCACAGGCCGTCCACGATCATCGAATCGATCATCTTCCAGTCACCCATGCGCTGACCGTCACGCGAACCGAGCAGCACGTGCGGAGCCGCACTCATGTTTTCCTGGCCGCCAGCAATCACGATGTCGCTGTCGCCATAGGCCACGGACTGGGCTGCAAGCATCACAGCCTTGAGGCCCGAGCCGCACACCGCGTTGATGGTGAGTGCTGGCGTGGCCTGGTTCAGGCCACTCTTGATCACACTCTGGCGCGCCGGATTCTGGCCGGCTCCTGCAGCCAGAACCTGCCCGAGGATCACTTCGCCCACCTGATCGGCCGCCAGACCACTGCGTTTGAGCACCTCGGCAATGACGGCAGCGCCCAACTCGGGCGCCGGGGTCTTGGCCAACGTGCCTCCGAACTTGCCAACCGCGGTGCGCGCGGCCGAAACGATGACGATGTCTTCCATGAATGTCTCCTGATTGAAAAAAGAAAATGTGGTTTGCGACCCGGTTGGGTTCAGGCCTTGGCTTTGACGTAGCTTCCGGGCGCAGGCTCGATCGCCTTGTACTTCCCGCGGCCGTAGGCCTTGGGTGCCGCTATCTGCTTGCCCGCGTGGGTCTTGAGCCAGGCCGCCCAGTCCGGCCACCAGCTGCCCGGGTGTTCCTTGGCGCTGCTGATCCAGTCTTCGACGGCAGGTGGGAATTTATCGGCCGGCCCGATCCAGTGGCTGCGCTTGTTCTTTGCGGGATGGTTGATCACACCGGCGATATGGCCGGATGCCCCCATGACAAAACGCTTCTTGCCCGGCAGATGCTGCGTGGAGGCATAGGCGCCGCCGATCGGCACGATATGGTCTTCACGCGAGCCGTAGATATATACCGGCATGTCGAGCTTGCGAAAGTCGATCTTTTGGCCACACACCGTCACCTTGCCGGGCTGCACCAGACGGTTCTCCAGATAGGTGTTGCGCAGGTACCAGGCATAGAACGGGCCGGGCAGATTGGTGGAGTCACTGTTCCAGTAGAGCAGGTCGAAGGGCGGCGGTGTTTCGCCCTTGAGGTAGTTGCCCACCACGTAGTTCCACACCAGATCGTTCGGCCGCAGAAAGGAGAAGGTCGAGGCAAGGTCGCCACCCTTCATCATGCCGCCCTTGCCCATTTCCATTTCTCGGTACTTGACAAAAGCCTCGTCGATAAACACATCGAGGATGCCGGTATCGGTGAAATCCAGCAGCGTGGTGAGCAGCGTCGCGCTGGCCACCGGCTTTTCGCCACGCGCGGCGAGCACGGCCAGGGCAGTCACCAGAATCGTGCCCCCTACGCAGAAACCCAACGCGTTGATGGTTTTTGCGCCGGAGATCTCCTGCGTCACATGGATGGCCTGGATTGCGGCCTCCTCGATATAGTCGTCCCAGGTCTTGGTGGCGAGGCTGGCGTCCGGGTTGCGCCAGCTGACCACAAACGTCCGGTGCCCCTGCTCCACCGCGTAGCGAATGAGCGAATTCTCGGGTTGCAGATCCAGGATATAGAACTTGTTGATGCACGGCGGCACGAGCAGGAACGGGCGTTCGTGGACCTTGGCAGTGAGCGGCTTGTATTCGACGAGTTGAAACAGTTCGTTCTGGAACACCACGGCGCCTTGCGATGTGGCGACATTGCGCCCGACCTCGAACTGCTTTTCGTCGGTCATCGACACATGGCCCTGGCGGATATCGGCGAGCAGGTTCTGCAACCCGCGGGCAATACTCTCGCCCTTTGTTTCGATGGCCTTTTGCTGCGCTTCGGCGTTGAACGCCATGAAATTGCTCGGCGCACTCGCCGCCATCCATTGCTCCACCGCAAAACGCACGCGCGCCCGGGTCTTTTCGTCGGCCTCGACGGCGTCGGCCATGCCCATCAGGGCACGGGCGTTCAGCAGGTAATTGGCGGCGCTGAACGAAGCTATCGGATTCTTGCTCCAGGCCTCGTCGCTGAAGCGCTTGTCGCCCTTCGCAGCCTTGCCGGCGAAGGCATCGCTCCATAGTTGCGCGGCGTCCTGCAGGTATTGTTGCTGCAGTTCCTGCAGCCGGGCAGGCGCTATGGCCATGTGCGGCAAAGCGGCGGGCATGGTACCGCTGGCCGGCCGAAACTGCTCTGGCAAGGCACTCAGCACGGACTGCATTGCCGTGGTCCAATTGTCGGCAAAGGACTGTTGCGCCTGGCCCATGGACTGGCGCCAGAATTCGGGATCTGTTGTGCTCACCGTGTCTCCTTCGTTATTCTGCGTATTGGTGAAAACCCTAGTATCTCAGCATTCACCCTTCACAAAACTGACATTTTTCCCATAAGCTTATCTGTGTACATCGTCCTGATCGCCTGGCTCTACGTCACCGTCATGATGGCTCTTGCCGAGGCCACCAGCAATAGCGGCAGCATCCTCGGCGCAGTCATCACCCTCATTTTCTATGGCCTGTTGCCGGCTGCGCTGGTCGGCTACCTTATGGGCACGCCGGCGCGGCGGCGTGCCCTGCGCCAGCGCGAGTCCGAATCACGCGGTCCCTCCGCTGGCGTCGAGCCAGATGCAGGCGGCCATGCGCCCGCTGCCACCGAGGAGGAGGTTGTCGCGCCGGTGCGATAAGAACCGTAAGGTGTTGCCCACGGTGCACCACGGCGGTGTGCCGTCATTCCCGTAAACGCGCGTGATAACCAGAGCCTGCAATCGCATGCGCGCCAGCGCCTGCAGATCGGCCAGCCACTTGCCCGCCACGGTGTGGGGCATGAAACACCGCTCGGCATCCGTGTCGGCCGCCAGAAATGCGTCGCGTACGGCGTCGCCAACCTCGAAGGCTGCGGGTCCGATACACGGCCCCAGCCAGGCCAGCGTCTGCGGCGCAGCGACCGGGGTGCCCCGGCGCGCACCCAGTTGCGCCATCGCCGCAAAATTGCCCTCGATCACGCCCTGTGCCAGACCACGCCAGCCAGCGTGCG
>JANNDB010000012.1:0-3169 GCA_031387285.1 Betaproteobacteria bacterium
CCTTGGGCAAGGCTTCGTCGTAGATGCGGTCCACGCACAGGGTGCACTTGGTCATGACCTGGCGTTCTTCGTCGATTTCGCGCGCGCCGTAGGGGCAGGCCCAGGCGCAGTATTTGCAGCCTATGCACTTGTCGTAGTCGACCAGCACGATGCCGTCTTCCTTGCGCTTGTAACTGGCCCCGGTCGGGCAGACCGGAACACACGGCGGGTCTTCACAGTGCAGGCAGCTCTTGGGGAAGTGCACGGTCTGGGTTTCCGGGAAGCTGCCCGACTCGTAGGTCTGCACGCGGTTGAAAAACGTGCCGGTCGGATTGGCGCCATAGGCGTTCAAATCGGCGAGCGGCCCGGCGCTGCCAGACGAATTCCACTGTTTGCACGATGTCACGCAGGCGTGGCACCCGACGCAGACGTTCAGGTCGATCACCAGGGCCAGCTGCTTGGCCAGTGTCTCGCCGGGAACGGCGCGCACGCTCTTTGCTGGCGTGGGCGCGGGCGCAGCGGCGCGGGCGGCCGGTGCCGACGCTACCACGCCGGCCTGCAGGATGTCCTTGAGCCACTGCATCATGGTTTTCTCCTTCCGGCAAAGTAGGCCAGCACGCTGGAAGCCTTGCCCAGCACACCGGGGGGAGCGGGCACGCTGGCCATCTGCGGGAAGCTGATGGCTTCTTCGTCCGGTTCGGCAGAGCGTATGCGCACCCGTACGTCGTACCAGCCAGCCTGCCCCGTAATGGGGTCCGAATTGCTGATGGTCTTGCCCGACGACGCCGCGCTGCCCGGCAGCGGCAGTTCCTCGGTGATGAGGTGGTTGAGCAAAAAGCCCTTGCGCGCTTCGTCCGCTCCGGGCGCGAGTTGCCAGGCGCCGTCGGCCTTGCCGATCGCGTTCCAGGTCCAGACCGTGCCAGGCTCCACCGCTTCGCTGAACCGCAGCATGCAGCGTACCTTGCCCCACTGGCTCTCGACCCAGCACCAGCCGCCGTCGGCGATACCGGCAGCGCGCGCCGTTTGCGGGTTCACGTGCAGGTAGTTGTGGCTGTGAATCTGGCGCAGCCAGGCGTTCTGCGAATCCCAGGAGTGGTACATCGCCATCGGCCGCTGGGTGATGGCGTTGAGCGGAAAGGCGGCCAGGTCGGTGGCGGCTTCTTCCAGCGGCGCATACCAGAACGGCAACGGGTCGAAATAGGTGTTGATACGTTCGCGCAAGCTTTCCGGCGGACGCCGGCCCCGGCTCTTGCCCTGGGCGGCCAGCCTAAAGCTCTGCAGCGTGTCCGAATACAGGGCGAGTTGCACCGGGTCGTTCTTCTGGCGCCAACCTTTTTCCTTGGCGAAATCCAGATACGCGCGATTCCAGTTGCGCATGAAATGCATGCCCTCGGGCATGTGGTACTGGAACACGCAGTTGTTCTGTGCGTACATCTCCCATTGCCTGGGGTTCGGTTCGCCACGCAGATGGTCCGTGCCGTCCTTGCCGCGCCAGCCCATCAGGAATCCGATGCCCGGCTGCGGCTGGAAGTTGACGACAAAATCCGGATACCCGGTGAACTTGGGTGTTCCTTCGGCGGTCGTGAACGCCGGAAACTTCAGCCGCGTGGCGAGTTCGATCAGCACCTCCTGGAACGGCCTGCATTCCCCCAGCGGCTTGACCACCGGCACCCGCACCGAGTCGACCGGGCCGTCGAACTCGGAGATCGGCCGGTCCAGCATGCTCATCACGTCATGCCGTTCCAGGTAAGTGGTGTCGGGCAACACCAGATCGGCGAATGCCACGGTCTCGCTCTGGAACGCGTCACACACCACAAGGAAGGGGATCATGTATTCGCCGGATGCGTCCTTGCGGTTGAGCATCTCGCGCACGCCCATGGTGTTCATGGTGCTGTTCCAGGCCATGTTGGCCATGAACAGCAGCATGGTGTCGATGCGGTACGGATCGCCCTTCACGGCATTGGTGATGGCGTTGTGCATCATGCCGTGCGCCGACAGCGGGTGTTCCCAGGAGAACGCATGGTCGATGCGAATCGGCGAACCGTCGACGTCGATGGCCAGCTCGTCGGGGTGCGCCGGGAATCCCAGCGGCGCGGCGTTCAGCGGCGTATTGGGCTGGATCATCTCGGCCGAATTGAAGGCCCGGTAGTTGGGCACGATATGGCGCGGATAGGGCGCCTTGTGGCGGAAGCCTCCGGGGGCGTCGATGGTGCCCAATACACTCATCAGCACCGCCAATGCGCGCACGGTCTGGAACCCGTTGGAATGCGCGGCAAGCCCACGCATGGCATGGAACGCAACCGGACGCGCCTGCGTGCTGGCGTGCTCCTTGCCCCAGGCGTCGGTCCAGGGGATGGGTACCTCGAACGCCTGCTCGAACGCTGCATGCCCTAGCTCGTTGGCAAGTTGCCGGATGCGCGGCGCGCTGACTCCGGTGATGGCCGCCGCCCACTCCGGCGTGCAGCTGGCCACGCGATCGCGCAGCAACTGGAACGAAGGCGCGACGTGCGAGCCATCGGGCAGTGTGTAGTGGCCCTCCAGCGCGGGGTCGCAACCCTCGGCGATGCCTTCGGGGTAGGCGTTCTTGACCGAACCCGAAGTCGTGTCCCAGACCAGCTTGTTGTGTGGATTGCGCCCGTCCCCCGGCGCGCCGCGCTGCGGGTCAGGGTCGAATGCGAACAGCCCTTCGCGCTCGCAGTCATCCATCACCACCAGCTGCGGCGCATTGGTGAAGCGTTTGAGGAAGGCGTGGTCGATCTGGTCGGTGCGGATCAGCTCATGCAGCAGTGCCATGAACAGTGCGCCATCGGTTCCGGGCTTGATCGGAATCCACTCGTCCGCGATGGCCGAATAACCGGTGCGCACCGGGTTGATTGAAATGAAGCGCCCCCCGGCGCGCTTGAACTTGCTGATCGCAATCTTCATGGGGTTGCTGTGGTGGTCTTCGGCGGTGCCGATCATCACGAACAATTTGGCGCGATCGAGATCGGGCCCCCCGAATTCCCAGAAGCTGCCGCCCACCGTGTAGATCATGCCGGCGGCCATGTTCACGGAGCAGAAGCCACCGTGGGCGGCGTAGTTGGGCGTTCCGAACTGGCGTGCGAACAGACCGGTCAGCGCCTGCATCTGGTCGCGCCCGGTGAAGAGTGCGAATTTCCTGGGGTCGGTGGCGCGGATGGTGCGCAAGCGC
>JANNDB010000019.1:0-3447 GCA_031387285.1 Betaproteobacteria bacterium
ACTATGGCTCATTGGCCGGGACGGGGCGCTGGCAACTTTGGCAACTCCCAAGGAAGACCGGGGCGCGCTCGAATCGGACGTGCGTGCGGCTGAGGAACTTGGCAAGGCGCGGGTGCGCGCGACGACACAGGCGAAGATGCAAAGAGCCTCGCGACAGCAGCATCAAAATGATGCGTCCAGTGTGCGTGCACCCGACAAGGCGCAGGGGGATCAAGGTACATGAGACACGACAACCTGTACCTGTGGCTACTCCTCGACCCGACCGCGCCGCGCTACGTCGGCCAGCTACGGTTGGTCGACGCTGGCAAGGGTGTCTCCCTTCAGTACGGCGCAGACTGGCTGGCCAGCGGATTCCCGCTCAGCGAAGACCTCATGCTTACGGGCATCGAGCAGTTGCCACGATGGAAGGGCATGGCTGTCGGCGCCGTTGATGACGCCCGGCCTGACCGCTGGGGCGAGCGCGTCATCCAATACGTCGACAGGCCCAAGCGCCTGTCGCTTATGGAGTACCTGTTTTATGCCGGCGATGACCGCTTCGGAGCACTGGGCGTATCAACGTCATCCGATATCTACACGCCGCGCACCGGCAGCCCGCTACCGCGGCTTGCACAAGCGCAGCAGTTGAGCGAAATCGTCCACAAGGTCAGTGCCAAGGAGCCGGTAGACGACAACGAGCGCAAGATGTTGTCGGCAGGCGGCAGTTTCGGCGGGGCCAAGCCCAAGGCGCTCGTAGACATCGCCGGTGAACAGTGGGTCATCAAATTTTTCAACAACGAACCTGTGGACGTGCCACTCATCGAGCACGCGTCGATGACGCTTGCCAGGCTGGCCGACATTAGCGTGGCCGAAACACGAGTGATACCGCTCGTGGGTGAGCACGCGTTGGCGGTGCGCCGTTTCGACAGGAAAGGCCCCATCCGCATCCATTGCATCTCGGCAGGCACCGCGTTGCGCGCGCAGACCGTCGCCGGGCAGGAGCTTGAGCTGGGCTACCCAGGCCTGGCGCAGTTGCTGCGGCGCGCTGGCGTGGCGCACGACGGCCGCAACCTGCTTGACATGCAGGAGCTCTTTCGCCGCATGGTGTTCAACATCCTTATCGACAACACCGATGACCACGAGAAGAACCATGCGCTGATGGTGGTCGAGCCGACACTGCAGGGAAGGTATCGGCTGGCCCCTGCATACGACGTGCTGACGACGAACTCAGGCCAGGGGTACCAGGAGTTCATTGTCGGAACTGATCAACGGGATTCAACGCTCGCGAATGCCATGTCCCAGTGCGAACTTTTCGGCTACACCCCGGTGCAGGCCGCCGCCGTTGTCACACGCGTCATAAAGGTCGTAGATGGGTGGCGCGCGCACTTCGCGCAACGCGGCGTCGCGGATGCCGACCTAGAGAGCCTGGCAGAACGCATAGACGGTGACCAGTTGCTTGGCCAAAGGCAGGCCTTCAATCCCGCAGACTACGCGACGCCTGTTCGAGCGCGGCGTCGGAGCCCCTTTGCGAAATAGCGGTCTTCCTGAGCGCAGCGCCGCCCAATGACTGCTTGCGACTACCGTCGGCGGCCACCCTCCCCGCGTTGGCCACCAACAGGAATCCGCATGACCATGTCCATGTACCAGGCCAGCGTGCCACGCTTCGCCAACATCCTGGGCAACCTGTCCAACATCAAGGACAAGACACAGGCCCACATCGATGCGAAGAAGATCGCCGATGCGACTTTGACCGGCTATCGCCTGTTCCCCGACATGTTGCCGCTCGCCACGCAGGTGCAGATGTCAACGCCAATCGAAATCTGACCCACCTTCCGGCGCAAACGCCAAAGTAAAACTGACCCACCCAGACTCCTTTGATCGTTCTGCCTTGTCGCGCAGGCCAAGCCGGGAGTCTGGGGCGGCAGCGCAGCAAGACCCGAGGACCGCAATTGGCAGGTTCCAGGGATTCCAGTGCTTGCCCGCCATCGCAACTGCGCAATCACCCCCAGAGATGCAACAGGCGTGAAAGTGCACATGGGTGTTCAGGCTCGACCAAAACCGGTGTATGCAGGCGGTGGCAAAGACATACACCGCCGTTGCCGCGCTTGACCATGTCAATCTGCGAACGCAGTCTTGACCAGCCAATCGAGCAACGCCTGCGCCTTTCGATTGCCGGGCCGGCCCACCGGGCTGAGCAACTCATAGCCATAGCCCGACAACTGCCCGGCAAACGGCGCAATCAACAGTCCATTGTCAAGTTCATACTTGAGTAGTGCGTCGTCCATGATCAGCCCCAGGCCAGCGATAGCGGCCTGGACGCGCACATTGGCATCAACGATAACCCGACGTGGATTGACCAGGGCTTGACCGTTCGGCTTCAGCCACAGTTGCCACAGATCGAGCGCGCGGTCTTCGCACAGCAGGGGAACCTTGTTCCAGGGCGCACGCAACAAGGCGTCGGCCGCAATCGGCAGGTTGGTTGACTGCGACAGACGCCGCAACAGGTGAGGGCTGCACGCGGGGAACTGCGGCATGGGTATTTCGAGCAGGCGACCACGCTCACGCTTGCCCTTGCACTCGCACCAGCGCATTGCAATGTCCACATCCTGGAGATTGAAATCGGCCGAATTCACGGAATGCTGAAACGAGACCGCAACATCCGGGTGCTGCTCGCTGAAGCTGGCAATTCGCGGCGACAACCAGCGTGCGGCGACATAGGTCGTCGCAGCAACCGACACATCGAATACCCTGGCTTCACCCTTGAATTGGGTGAACGCCTTGCCAAGCTCAAGAAAGACGGCCTGCGTACTCTCCAAAAGCAGCTTGCCCGCGTCGGTCAGGAAGACCTGCCGAACGGCGCGGCGGAACAAAGAGGCCTGAACGAATTCCTCCAGCTTTCTGATCTGGTAACTGACCGCACCCTTGCTCAGGCAAAGCTCCTCGGCCGCACGGCTGAAGCTCAGATTTCGTGCAGCTGATTCAAAGACCTTGAGGCTGTCCAAAGGCGGCAAAGGGTGTTTCATGGCTTCAGTTCAAACAAATTGAACCATATAGCAAGATTTTCGGTTTGTCACCTCTCGGTCGCATCCGCATGATCGCGCCAGATGACTACTGTTGCCTGAATGAGCGGAGCAATGAAAACCCATACCCGTGTCGTCGTCATTGGCGGTGGCATCGCGGGTTGCTCCACGCTGTACCACTTGACGCGGGAGGGGTGGACCGACGTCGTCTTGGTGGAGCGCGACGAGCTGACCTCGGGCTCCACGTGGCATGCGGCGGCGCAGGTGACCCAGTTCGGTGGAACGCAGACCATGATCGCGCTCAAGCGCCACAGCATCAACCTGTACCGGCAACTTGCCGCCGATGCGGAAAACCCCATCGATTACCACATCACGGGCGGCATGCGCACCGCCTACACCCAAGACCAGGTGGATACCTACCGGCACCACATCGGAATGGCCAGGGCCATGG
>JANNDB010000020.1:0-3706 GCA_031387285.1 Betaproteobacteria bacterium
GGCATAACTGCGCCCGATCGCCTGCATCATGGCCGACAGGGCGGGTGCGGTCTGCGGCGTCACCACCAGATGAAAATGGTCGTCCATCAGCACATAGGCATGCACAGCGACCCCCGCGCGGGCGGCGCATGTGCGCAACAAGCGCAGAAAAAACTCCCGGTCCGCGCCGTCCACAAAGATCGGCTGGCGGTTGTGACCCCTTTGCAGCACATGGTGTGGATAGCCCGCGATGGCGAGCCGGGGCAGGCGTGCCATGGCGAAATCAGGCTGGATCAGGATGGATGGCCGGCGCCGGATCAACGCCTTCGTCCAGAACATACCGACTCTGCAACAGGGGTGTCAGGCCAAACTCCTGCAGCAACGCCTGCAAACGCTCGCCAGCCGCGCAGTTGCGCCGCCCGGTGTGGCGCGCCAGTATCAGTTCATTTTTCATGCTGTGTTCCCAGCCCACGAGTTCGGTCACGGTGACGGTGTAACCGCGGGCTTCGAGGTACAGGCAACGCAGCACGTTGGTGATCTGGCTGCCCATTTCGCGGGTGTGCAGCGGATGGCGCCAGAGTTCAGCCAACGGCGTACGTCCCAGGCTCAGCGCCTTGCCGGCGTTCAGCAGCCGGGCCAGCTCGGCCTGGCAACACGGGACCAGCGCCATGCAGCGCGCCTTTTTCTGCAGACCAAAGGCTATCGCGTCATCGGTGGCCGTGTCGCAGGCGTGCAGCGCGGTCACCACGTCGATCTGCCCGGGCAGGGCAGGCGACGCCGCAGCCTGCGCGGCCGGGAGGTTGAGAAAAGCCATGCGCTCGAACCCCAGCCGCGCCGCCAGTTCCTGCGACCGTTGCACCAACTCGGGGCGGGTTTCGACTCCCACCATGCGGCCGGCAGAGCGATGGCGGAAAAACAGGTCGTACAGGATGAACCCAAGGTAGGACTTGCCGGCGCCATGGTCGGCCACCGTCAAGGCGTGGGGCGCTTCTCCCGCACGGCCCACACCAGCCTCCAGTTCCAGCAGCAGCGGTTCGATGAGCTGGTAGAGGTGGTTGACTTGCTTGAGCTTGCGGCGCGAGTCCTGGTTGATGCGGCCGTCACGCGTCAGGATATGCAGTTCCTTGAGCAGCTCCAGGGACTGGCCTGGCCGCAGCCCATCGAGTTGCGGCGCCACCGCAGCAGCCGCAAGGCGCCGGCTCTGGTCAGCCCTGGCCATCGCGGGTTCCAGACACATCGGGGAAGGACGAGCGCCCGACATCCAGCGCGCGCCAGCCCTCCACGCCCAGGCGCTGCAGCGTTGCGAGGTTGCGCTCCACGATGGTCGCTGCGTCGGCGTACGATGCCGTGGCACGCTCGACGCTGGACTCGCGCAGCAGGTGCAGCGTCGGGTACGGCGCGCGGTTCGTGCAGTTGGTGATGGCATCCGCATCGGCATCGGCGAACTGGTATTGCGGGTGGAAGCTGGCAATCTGCAAGATGCCCTCCAGAGCGCGACGGCGCAGCACCTTGTCAGCGCGCGCCAGCAGGCTGTTGAACTCCTGGAAATCATCCATACAGGCTGGCGCCATCAGCAGGCTGGTGTCGCGCTCCTGTTCAGGGCAGTCCAGCAGGTCGTCCATTTCGCGCTCCAGGTCCTTGATCAATTCCTGCCCGCTGGTGGCATCACTGACGGCCCAGTGAATCTGCCCGCGTACCAACACGGCTTTGGCGAACGGGCAGAGATTGAGGCCGATGACGGCGCGCTCCAGCCAGCACCGGCTATCGTGCACCACCTGCCGCGCCAGGGCGGATTCTGCGGCAAGCCTCATGTGCGCACCTCCCTGGCCAGCAACGCGGTGGCGATCAGGCCTGCCACGGCCAACAGCCCGGTCACGCACCAGGTCCACTGCCATCCACCAGCCTGGTGCGCCACCCATGCGACCAGCGGTGGCCCGGCAAACTGCCCCATGGACGACCACTGCTGCATCCACCCCACTGTGGTGGAGACGCTGGCCTCATCGGGGGCCACGGCGACCGCCAGGGAAAACAGGGTGCCGGGGATCATGCCGCCGAACATGGAAAAACCCACGACACCTGCGTAGCGCCACAGCGTGTCGCGGGCCGTTCCACCGTCATAGCCGGAAAAGGCGATCCACGCGCCGAACGCCATCGCAAGGTATCCAGCGGTCAGCAACATGGCTGGCGGCACGCCCCGCTCCTGCAGTCGGCCCGAAGCAATATTGCCAACCATGTTGACCGCGGCGGCGAGGGCCAGCGGCCAGGCAAGCGTCGTTGCGGGCAACCCACTGCCGGCCAACACGGACGGAAGGAAGCCGATCACGGCCAGCCACTGCGCAGCGTACACCGCAAACGCCAGGGCCACCAGCCACGGGCCGCGCGCCGACACCGTGCGGCGCAGCCTGGCCGTCCAGCCCTGGCCATCTGCCGGACTGCGCGCGGATGCCTGCGCCGCTACAGGGCGCAAAGGCCGATCCGGCGCCACGAAATGCCACAAGGCCAGCGCCATGGCCAGGCTTGCTGCCGCTGGCAACCACCACCAGTAGCGCCAGCCAAAGGCCACCAATACCAGGGGTCCGGCAACCAGGGCGAGCGCAGTTCCCAGCGGCATGTAGGCGCCCCACAACCCCAGCACCCGGCGCATGCGTTGCGGTGCAACGAGGCGACGGATCAGCGCTGGCGCGGGCATGCTGGCGAGCAGGAACCCCACCCCCTCGACGGCACGCCAGACCAGCAGGGCCTGGACGGTATTGCTGGCGCCGCCTGCAAAACTGGCCAGGCTGAGCAGCACAAGTCCTGCCAGCATGCTTCGGCGCAGCCCCAGCCCGTCCGCCCCCAAACCTACTGCCAGGCCCAAAAGCACTCCGGCCAACTGTACGAGTGACAGCAGAAACCCGGCCTGCAACAGACTCATGCCCATCACCTGCTGCAATACCGGCAGCGCGGGCGACAACTTGCCGACATGTATGGCGGCACTGACCCCGGCCAGCACCACAACCAATTCGGGATGGGTCTTCCACCAGGATCCCATGGCATATCAGGCCAGCAGGCGCTGGCCGGTCAGGCGCTCATGCGCGCGCATGGCGAAGCGGTCGGTCATGCCGGCAATGTAGTCTGCGACGACGCGCTGCCGGCTCCGGCCTGCACTGGCGGCGGCGCCAAAGTCGGCGCCGGACTGCATGGCCGTGGGATCGTCGCAATAGGCCGCAAAAAGGTCTGACACGACGCGTTTGGCCTCGCCCGTTGTCTGCATGACCCGCGGGTGGCGGTACAACTTGTGCAGCAGAAAAGCTTTGAGTCCGGCTGCAGCCGTGACCACCGGCTGCGAGAAAGAGACCAACGCCGCCGTCCGGCGCACCTCGCCCACGTCGCGCGGCGCAGTCGCCTGCAGCCTGTGCTGGGTGGTGCTTGTGACGTCATGCACTTGCGCGCTCAGCATGCGCCGTATCGTTTCGTAGAGGAGCCGGCGGTCCGTCGTGTGCTCGCGCAGAGCGGGCTTGTCATGGAGCGTTTCACGCAGGAACGCCTCGAAGAAGGGCACATCACGCAGTTGTTCCATCGTGATGAGGCCGGAGCGCACGCCATCGTCCACGTCGTGCGCGTTGTAGGCGATCTCGTCAGCAACGTTGCACAGTTGCGCTTCAAGGCTGGGCTGGCTGTTGTCGAGAAAGCGGCGCCCGACGCCACCGAGTCCGTCGGCGTTGGGTGGTTCGGCGGATTCCAGTTG